>JACMNZ010000401.1 GCA_014378285.1 Pseudopedobacter sp. | reverse complement strand
TTTATGCTTTTCTGCTTTTGCAGGTTTTATGCCACCTTGATCACCAGTTTTCTCTCTCTTTGCTTGCCATTCTTCATATTCTTGGTAAGTACCAGGATATTCTTGAATGTCTTGACCTTCAATAAACCAAATTTTATTGGCTACATTATCTAAGAAATACCTATCGTGAGAAACAGCGATTAATGTACCTTCATACTGCTGTAAAGCCTGGATTAAGATATTTACAGATTGAATATCCAAGTGATTGGTTGGCTCATCTAAGATCAAGAAATTAGAATCTGTTGTTAACGATTTTGCTAGTGCAACCCTAGATTTTTCCCCTCCAGAAAGCACTCTAATTTTCTTAAAAACATCATCACCAGTAAATAAGAAACATCCTAAAATAGAACGTATTTCTGTATCGCTGTGCTTTGGCGCAAAAGATTGAAGTTCTTCTAATATCGAGTTGTCTAAATGTAAACTTTCTAATTGATGTTGTGCAAAAAACGTAGTGGTAACATTGTGTCCAGTTTCACACGTTCCTTTATAGGTTTCAGTATTGGCAATCATCCTTAACAAAGTAGATTTTCCTTTACCGTTTGCACCAATCAAAGCAATTTTATCTCCTTTTTCAATTACACCATCTGCATTGTTTAAAATATCGATATTGGGATAACTTTTATAGGCATTTTCAATCCTGATTACATGTCGCCCAGAAGGTTTAGAAAATTTAAACCTAAAGTTTACTGTTGGATTTTCATCATCAACATCCTCCACACGTTCCATTTTATCCAAGGCTTTCATCCTTGATTGCGCCATTTTTGCTTTAGATGCTTTTGCCCTAAAACGTTCAATTAAACGCTCTTCTTGCTTTATTTTTGCTTGCTGATTTTTAAATTCCCCTTTTTGAATCTCGCCTCTCAAGGCTTTTTCTTCTAAATAGAAAGAATAATTTCCAGAATAAATAGTAAGATTTCCTTTACGGGATTCTACAATCCTGTTCACAATCCTATCTAAGAAATACCTATCGTGAGAAACAATGACGATTGCACCATCAAAGCCATTTAAATATGTTTCTAACCATTTAATGGAAGGCAAATCCATGTGATTGGTAGGCTCATCCAGCAATAAGATATCCGGAGTTTGCAATAATATTTTCGCCAACATCACTCGCATTCGCCAGCCTCCAGAAAAAGTATTTAATGGACGATGTTGATCTTCGGATGTAAATCCTAAACCAGCCAAAATCTCGTTTGCCCTGTATTCTATGCTATAACCATCTAAAGCTTCAAACTCAAGCTGTTTATCGCTCAATTTATTTAAAACCTCTTCAGAATAATCGGTCTCAATTTTTTTTAATAAAACCTCAATCTCATCATGTAACTGATTTTGACGTTCAAAAGCCTCCATGGCAACATGAAGAATGCTGTGATGAGAATCGTAAGAAAGAAGATCTTGGTTTAAATAGCCAATTTTCAAATCTTTAGCCATAGAAATCGAACCCATAGATGGTTGATATTCGCCTACGATAATTTTTAGGAGTGTAGATTTACCTGTACCGTTTGCACCGATTAATCCGATTTTTTCTCCTGGTTTAATGTGCCAATTGGCCTCATCATATAAAGCTCTAGAGCCTATTAAAAAAGTTAAGTCGTTTATTGAAATCATTTGGCCGCAAAGGTATGAAAATTGGAGGAAGAATTTTTTGAAGATTGAATGTTGGTTTATTTCTTTACCGTAATAGGAGTTCCTACTACACCAGCATAAAACACCATGATTTCGGCGGGTTCATCGCCTTTGTTTTCTCCATAATGATACTTGTTTACCAATTCTATAATGCTATCGCCAGCTTTCAGTTCTAACATGTTGTTTTTTTCATCAAAAACTGTTAGAACTCCTTTTAGCAAAATACCAGCATTTATAACCAAATGTTTATGCAGATCTAATTTTTGATGTGGCGGAATGATTATCTTTAAAATCGTAATTTTTGGCTGACCAGTTGGGTAGGATGGAAGTTTATCGCCATTCCAACTTTGGATGCTTTCTGCTAGTTTAGTTACTTCAATTTTTTCTTTACTTGGTTGCGAAAAAGCATTAAATGTAAAGCTTAAAAATAGTGTGCAGATTAAAATTTTTTTAAAATCCTTCATAATTTCGATAA
>JACMNZ010000065.1 GCA_014378285.1 Pseudopedobacter sp. | reverse complement strand
GTTAGAGGTGACGTAACTAGATTAGGCTCTCCAAAAACTAATTCTCACTAAAAAGAATCAAGAAAATCCTTTAAATCAATGTTTAAACAATTTCTCACAAAGTTAATCAACCAATGATTAACGAATTAAACTTAAAACAAGATGCAAATCCTAATCAATCTAAAATCTCTTTCAAAACCTTTTCCATCACATCTAAACCTTCATCAATATGTTGTTTTTCCATAATTAAGGCTGGCCTAAAACGAATGGTTTCATTTCCACATCCTAAGAACATTACCTTATGCTCTATACCTTTAGTAATGAAATCATCTCTCATTTCTTTAGATGGAAAATCAAATGCGGTCAATAAACCCTGACCTCTAACATTGCTTACTCTTTCATCTTTATGAGAGATTGCTAATAGCTTTTCTTGTAAATAAGCACCTACAATAGTTGCGTTTTTGCATAGGTTATCTTCTTCTATTATCTCTAAAATTTTAGAACAGCGTACCATATCTACTAAATTACCACCCCAAGTAGAGTTTAATCTGGAAGACACATGGAAAACATTATCCTCAATTTCATCTAATTTATGGCCTGCTAAAATGCCGCAAACTTGCATCTTTTTTCCAAAGGCAATAATATCTGGACGGGCTTTTTCTCCAAAATTTTGATGGCACCAAAATTTTCCGCTTAAACCAACACCGGTTTGCACTTCATCATAAATTAGAAGTGCATCATTTTCATCACATATCACCCTCAATTGTTCTAAAAACTCTTGTCTTACATGGTTATCGCCACCTTCAGATTGTATAGGTTCTAAAATGATGGAACATATTTCATCCTTATTATCTGTGAAAGCCTTTTTAATTTGAGAAATTGACAATGCTTCTCGTCTTAAAAGATCTTCCTGGTTTTCTTTAGTAATTGGGAAATAGATTTTGGGAAAAGAAACCCTTGGCCAATCAAATTGTGCAAACCATTTAGTTTTATTGGGTACAGTATTGGTCAAACTCATGGTATAACCAGTTCTGCCATGAAAAGCTTGCTCAAAATGTAATACTTTATGTCCTTTTTCTTCTTTGTATCCTTTTTCAAAATTTTTCTGCACTTTCCAATCCATTGCCGCTTTAAGCGCATTTTCAATAGCTAAACCACCACCGGCAACAAAAAAAGCATGCGGTAAATAATCTGGAATACCAACTTTAGAAAAAGTGGCAACAAACTGGGCGTATTGGGTAGTGTAAATATCTGAATTGGAAGGATTAGCCATTGCAGCTAAAAAAAGATTCTTTTTAAATTCTTCATCTTCCATCATTTTTGGGTGATTATAACCCAAAGGAACAGAAGCGAAACAGGTAAAAAAATCTAAAAGTGTACGGTTATATTTAGAGTCAAAAATGCGGACGCCATGGCTTTTTTCTAAATCAAAAGTTAGATCGTAACCATCTGTTAATAAATGCTTAGAAAGTGTTTTTTTAACATCTTGCGGAGATACGAAAAGTTTATACATAAGAAATTGGCTTTGCTTCAAATGTAATAAAAACAGCCTAGAATAACAAGAAATGAGGTTTTTAGAAAATATAGGTTTAAACGGTTTAAACTTATATTTTTTTGGTTTCTTTTAAAATTAGATTTTTGTTGCCCTCAACATCTCCCTTTTTCCTGCCGCACCCGGTGCTTTTTCTACCTTCATTCCTAAACTTTTCATAATGCGTTTTAAATTTCCAGTGATGGCATAAGTAACAAAAATTCCACCTGTTTTTAGAAAAGAAACTATATGGGTAATAAACTCTTTTGTCCAAAGTTCTGGCTGATTATTGGATGCAAAAGCATCAAAATAAATCACATCAAAACGTTGGGTTGTTTCAAAGCTTTTAGCGTCTTCAACAGCTATCTTAAGCTTACAAAAATTGTTAAGTTGAATGGGATGATTTTGAGCATTGATATAGTTTTTGCTAAAAATACCCCAAGTATTAGGAGAAACAACTAACTTATAATCTGTTTGCTCAATTAAGTCGGTACAAATTGGATAAGCCTCAATACCTACATAATCAAGATTTATTTCCTTTCCTGTACAAAAATCGTGGGTTAACAAGTAATTTAAGCCAGTACCAAAACCAATTTCTAAGATTGAAACCTCATTTATTGATTTATCAGCTAAATAATAACGAAGACCAGAATTTAAGAAAACATGATTACTTTCTTGTAATGCGCCATGTTTACTGTGGTAATTTTCTTTAACAATTGGGCTATATATGGTTTTTGAACCATCGGCGGTAGTAACAACGGATAAATTGAGGTTTTCTAGCATAATCTAAGTTATTTTAAATGTTTGAACATTAATTGCAGCTGCTTGTTTAAATTTTAAATAATAATGCTGAGTTGGATTATAGGGGATTACTTAATTCTTTACGAAATATTTTTTTGATTGTGTAAAAGCGTTAACGATAGGAATGGTATCCTTTTTTGCCCTAGCCAATACGCAAATAGCAAAAAAGATATAATGGATAGCGTGTCAAAACGCCCAAAAATTAAAGTCAATAGAAAAATTAGTATCGAAGTTTAATTAATAAACTTTTGTACCTCTGGTTACCCATTTAGACCATTTTTTATTATAGGTGTGAATTTCTGAAGTTTGTACACCGCTAGATTTATAGACTGGATTTCCTTCATTTACCCACTCAAAAATACTTCCATTAAGATTATAGACATTTTTATATCCGTCTCTCAATAATTTTTCTCCAATTTTCTCGCTTCTATAACCCACAGAACAATAAACAACAATAGTTGCATCTTTAGGAATGTCATAAACTTTACGCATATCAAACCAAATATAACCTACGTTTCTGGCGTTTTTAAGATGGCTGACTTCAAATTCCTCTTTTTCTCTACTATCTAACAGGTAAACATTTTTAATTTGCTTCAAAGAATCTACAGAAATAAGCGGGACGCTATGATCATAAAGATCATCTAACATATCTTTATATTCAGGATCTTTAATTTGAGAGAAAGCCGCAAAAGGAGACAAGAGAATAATTAAAGTCCAAATTTTTTTAAACATATTTTCTAAACGCATTAAGGGTTAAATTTGTTATAATTATATTTAAAAGGCAAATTAAATACCCAATAAATTCAATTAATTTTTAACTAGATTTCTACTTTAATTTTATAACACCTATTATGTTTTTAGCCATATCCATTTTATTCGTATTGCTTATCGTTTACTTTTTCTTTTTTGGGAGTAAACGCAAAACTCAAAATTCAGCTACCGAAATAAGGGAAATTGATTTTGATACTTTATTGAACGAGCATGTCTCATTTTATAAAAATTTGGAAGCTGATAAAAAGCAAATATTTAAAAATGCTGTAAAAATTTTCTTAGAAAATACTACGATTGAAGGCGTTGGAATCGATATTACTGAACTTGATAGGATTTTAATTTCTTCTAGTGCTGTTATTCCTGTATTTAGTTTTCCTGATTGGAAATATAAAAATTTAACTAGCGTAATTTTATATCCTGATACTTTTGATGGGCAATATCAGTATGAAGGGGAAGAACGAAGGATTTTGGGGATGGTTGGAACGGGTTATCTGAATGGACAAATGTTACTTTCAAGGGCTGCATTGCTACAGGGTTTCTCAAAAAACAATGGTCCACATAATACAGC
>JACMNZ010000064.1 GCA_014378285.1 Pseudopedobacter sp. | reverse complement strand
TGGTGATGTAGATGCAAAAAACTTAATCAGCGATAAAAGCAAAGTACAAATTGCTGGCTCGGGCAATGTTTACTTAAACTCCAAAGAAGAATTGAATGCGACTATTCTGGGTTCTGGTTCTGTTAGGTATAAAGGAAATCCTAAGTTATTAGTAAATAAAGTTGGTTCTGGAAGTGTGGAGAAGATGTAATGATATCTTTTTAAGATAAAATTTCTCACGAAATGTAAATGTGAATTTACTAAAAAACTCGAAATCTTACCAAACGCCTTTTAGAAGCTAGTTTTATTTTATTGAGTTTATAATTTTAGAATGTAACTCTTTTAATTTTTTATGCGTTTGTGGTATTTCTAAAAAAACACCTAGAGTTTTACTTTCTTGTTTATTATGTGCTTTTCTAGTCATTTGAGCTCTGTCATCTATAATTATACGTCCTAATCTGTCTTTACTGCTTTCTTCAACTCTAGCGAAAGAGTGACAAATTGTATCTCTTAGATTTCTCAAATTAACTCCATTTATAAATTCCACTGACAAATCAAGCTTTGGCATTTTTGACGGCATTCCAGAATCAAGTTGTTCGTGTGTTGCGTACGGAATCAATAAGTATAGCGCAATTAATTCACGTACACCTGGTGTTAAAAGAATTCTATCATTTCCGTCTAAAATGTTTTGAGCAATTTCTGAAAGAAAAATAGAATGCTCTCTAAAGTTAGTATCTCTGTCTTTGATCATTTTTATATTTTGAAAATATTATAAGAATAGTTTTATAAGAATATTTTGACCAGCTTTGAGAAGCTTGCACCTAACATAAATATATATACAATAAATATAAAAATCCTTTTAAATAAAAATTATCAATTCCCCACAAACAAAAAAAGCCCTTCAACTTTCGTTAAAGGGCTTTAAATATTCAAAGAAATTTAGTCTTCTTTTTTAGATTCTAATTTCTTTTTTGCTGCTTTCTTAGCATCGCCTTCTAATTTATCTTTCAATTGAGACAATACATCAAGATCACCTAAAGTAGATTTCTCTACAGAATCTTTCACTTTTTTAACAGAAGCACTAGCGGCAGAAACTTCTTTCTTTTTAGTCGCTCTTTCTTCTTGCAAAGCTTCTGCTTTTTCTTCTTCCCAAATACGGGCATGAGAAACTACAATACGCTTAGCATCTTTGTTAAATTCAATGATTTTGAAATCTGCAACTTCATCAACTTTTAAAGTTGTTCCGTCTTGTTTAGCAGAGTGCTTAGAGGGTACAAAACCTTCAACTCCGTAAGGTAAAGCAATAATTGCTCCTTTATCGGTAACCTTAGTTACTGTTCCTTCGTGGATAGAATCTACCGTGAAGATAGTTTCAAAAGTTTCCCAAGGGTTTTCTTCTAGTTGTTTATGGCCTAAGCTTAACTTACGGTTAGTAACATCTAGTTCTAAAACAACGGTATCTAATTCTTCACCAACTTTAGTAAACTCGTTAGGATGATTTACCTTTTTAGACCAAGAAAGATCAGAAATGTGGATTAAACCATCAATTCCTTCTTCAATCTCTACAAACACACCAAAGTTAGTCATGTTTTTAACTGTAGCTTTATGCTTGCTGCCAATAGGGTATCTCTCAGCTGCCTTTTCCCATGGATCTGGTGTTAATTGCTTAATACCTAAAGACATCTTGCGATCGTCTCTGTCTAAAGTTAAAACGATAGCTTCAACCTCGTCGCCAGTCTTCATAAACTCTTGTGGGTTACGCAAGTTTTGAGACCAAGACATTTCAGATACGTGGATTAATCCTTCTACTCCTGGGATAATTTCTAAGAAAGCACCGTAATCTGCAACGGTAACAATCTTACCTTTAACCTTAGATCCGATAGCTAAACCAGTATCTAATGATTCCCAAGGATGTGGAGTAAGTTGTTTTAATCCCAAAGCAATACGTTTTTTCTCATCATCAAAGTCAAGAACAACAACGTTAACTTTTTCATCTAAAGACAATACTTCTTTTGGATGCTCTATGCGGCCCCAAGAAATATCGGTAATGTGTAATAAACCGTCAACTCCACCTAAATCAATAAATACACCAAAATCAGTGATGTTTTTAACAGTTCCTTCTAATACTTGTCCTTTTTCTAATTTAGAAACAATTTCAACCTTCTGGCTTTCTAAATCGTCTTCAATAAGAACTTTATGCGATACTACAACGTTTTTAAATTCGTGGTTAATTTTCACAACCTTAAATTCCATTGTTTTACCAACGTAAACATCGTAATCTCTAATAGGCTTAATGTCAATTTGCGATCCCGGTAAGAAAGCTTCAACACCCATAATATCAACGATCAAACCACCTTTAGTTCTGCTCTTCACAAAACCGTTTATGATTGTATCATTTTCTAAGGCTTCGTTGATCATCTCCCAAGAGCGTTGAGTTTTAGCTCTTTTACGAGATAACACCAACTGGCCATTTTCATCTTCTCTTTGCTCAACAAATACATCTACGGTATCGCCTTTCTTAAGGTCTGGCATATCCCGGAATTCGTTCACTGCTACCAAACCATCAGATTTAAAACCGATGTTTAATACCACGTCTTTGCTGTTAATGGTTACTACAACACCAGAAATTATTTCTCCTTTTGTTACAGAATTGAAAGTACCAGAGTACATTTCTTCCATTTTCTCGCGTTCGGCTTTGCTATAGTTACCAAACATTTTTTCGTCTGCGTCCCAATCAAAATCGTTAGGATCAGCAATTTTTGACGACGTCTTAATGTCGTCAATAGATAATGAATCAGCTTCTGACTCATATACCTCTTTTACTTTTTTCTCAGTGTCTTGAAATTCCGCCTGTTTAGCCTCTAATTCCTTCTCTGCTACTTGTTTTTTTGCCATTAATTAATTTATCTCCTTTTTCCCGCTTTTGCGGACAGCAAAGGTAGGAATATATAATTTGAATAAAAAGTATTTTTTAATTCAATTTGATTGAAAATGAACAGTTTGAGATTGATTTTTACAGCAATTAAAAAAATCGGAAAATAAATAGGATAGGAGAAGCAAGTTTATTTAACATCACAATTATAAATTGTTAGAATTATAAAAAATTTTAACATTGATTTTGGCGTTTTAACGGGCTTTATACTATATCTTTTTTACCATTTGCCTAATGGAAAGTTGCAAAAAAGGATGCCGTTTCAATCCCTAACGCAAAAAAAACTCATCATAAGTATTAGTTAGTAGATAAATTTTGTCATAATGTATTAATTCTATTTTTATTCTAAATTCAAAAGTAATATTACGCGATGAAAATATTGATTGTGGAAGATGAAGTAGAGCTAGCAAAAGATATTGCTACCTATTTGCAAAGCCAAAACTACGTTTGTGAGTTTGCTATAAACTATCAACAAGCTGTACAGAAGATAGAAGTTTATAATTACGATTGTATATTATTGGATTTGATGTTGCCCGGTGGTGATGGTTTAAGCATATTAGAAATTATAAAAAATAAAAATAAGCAAGACGGAGTGATCATCATTTCCGCAAAAAACTCAATAGAAGATAAAGTAAAAGGATTACAGATTGGTGCAGATGATTATTTAGCAAAACCATTTAACCATTCTGAGTTAGCAGCAAGGATTTTTTCGATCATTAGAAGAAAACAATTTGATAATTCTAATCTATTAGAACAGAAAGAATTAAAGATTGATTTACTTTCAAAATCTGTTTTTGTAAATTCAATTCAAATCAACCTCACAAAAAAAGAATATGAATTACTGCTTTTCTTTATTGGCAATAAAAATAAGGTAATAGCCAAAAATGCTTTGGCAGAACATTTATCAGGTGATATAGCAGATATGTTTGATAACCACGATTTTGTTTATGCTCATGTAAAAAACTTAAAGAAAAAGTTAAATGATGCAGGTTGTGGTAATTATTTAAAGACTATTTATGGTACAGGATACAAATGGGAAGGGTAAGTAAACTATTAAATAAGCCATTAAAAGCATATACAATCTATTCTCTGATTGTATTGGTTTG
>JACMNZ010000400.1 GCA_014378285.1 Pseudopedobacter sp. | reverse complement strand
TCCTGAGGCACTTTATCTTTATGTGTATTAGAAACTTCTAAATAATAGCCAAAAACATTGTTGAAAGCTATTTTTAAAGATGTAATTCCTGTGATTTCGGCCTCACGTTTTTGCAGTTCTAGCAAATAATCCTTTCCTCCAAAAGCGATTTTCCTCAAGCTGTCTAAATCGGCGTCAATGCCATCTGCCATTACTTTACCTTTGTTTAAGGCAACAGGCGGATCGGCATATAATTCCGTTTCTATTTTTTCACGAATGGAGGCGCACAGATTCATCTGCTCGCCCAATCGTTTTACCGCTTCTTGTGGGATGTTTTCACAAATTTCCTTAACCTCGGCGATAGCCAATAAAGCCCTTTTTAATTGGATAACTTCCCTCGGATTGGTTTTTTGCAATCCTATTTTAGAAATCAATCGTTCTAAATCGCCAACCTGACGAATAAAACCTTGCAACTTTTCCCTTAAAATGGCATCGTCATAAAAAAACTGAACAACTGCCAAACGTTCTTGAATAGGTTTTTCATTTTTTAACGGCATTACCAACCATTTGTGCAACATCCTTGCGCCCATAGCACAAGAAGTATGGTCTAAAACTTCAATCAGCGTTTTGGCATTTTCATTTGTAGAACCGATCAGCTCTAAATTACGGATGGTAAACCTATCAAGCCACATGTAACGGTCTTCCTCGATGCGAGAAATATTGCTAATGTGCTGCAATTGACGATGTTCGGTTTCACCTAAATAATGGAGGGAAACGCCAGCGGCAACAATCCCAAGGTTCAGTTTTTCTATCCCGAATCCTTTTAAAGATTTAACCTCGAAATGCTTTAGCAGAGTTTCTTGGGCGTAATCTAAAGTAAAAGCCCAATCGTCTAAAGTATACGTGTAAAAGCGCTCGCCAAAATATTCTGAAAAATCCTTTTGTTTGGCTTTGGAGAAAATAACTTCGCTTGGATTAAAGCTTTGGAGCAGTTTATCAATATATTCAGAATTGCCCTGCGCAACTAAAAACTCTCCAGTGGAAATATCCAAAAAGGAAATTCCGATGGTTTGTTTTTCAAAATGAAGCGTTGCTAGATAATTATTGGATTTTTGTTGGACTATGTTATCGCTGTAAGCAACACCTGGAGTTATTAATTCGGTTACGCCACGTTTAACTATTCCTTTAACCGTTTTTGGGTCTTCCAATTGATCGCAAATGGCAACACGCTGCCCTGCCCTAACCAATTTTGGTAAATAAGTTTCTATGGAATGGTACGGAAATCCAGCTAATTCTATGTGGGAAGCGGAGCCGTTGGCTCTTTTGGTTAAAACGATTCCCAAAATCTGAGATGCTTTTATGGCATCTTCACCAAAGGTTTCGTAAAAATCGCCAACACGGAAAAGCAATAAAGCTCCAGGATATTTAACCTTAATTTGGTTATATTGGGTCATTAAAGGAGTTTCCTTATCTTTTTCTTTAGCCAATGCGATGGTGGATTTTAAATTGCAAAGTTAAAAATTAATGACTGTGATTGTTATTTGTTGAAAATTTGATAATTGTGGAGTTTTAATGAGATATAACTGTAATCGAAGTTTGGTGATCAATGTTTGAATTGAGATTTCAACAAGATGATTTTATACTAAACCGATTATCAAAATTTTATTTTTTCTGGGTTTTAACTAGAATCGTAGATTCTTAAAATAATAATCGATGTCAAATCATCGATATAAAAAACTTTAAAATGATCTACAATTTTAATTCTAGTATTTTGATAATTAGTTTTTGTACCTAATTGAGGGAAATTAGCTAACAGTTTAGTA
>JACMNZ010000063.1 GCA_014378285.1 Pseudopedobacter sp. | reverse complement strand
TGTGTTATACGGAAATTTGATGCTAGCTCATTTATCCTCACAAATACAAAAACAGGCTGAGAACATACCCATTTTTAAAGTATAAAGTGTAAAGTATAGAGTTGAAGCAACGTCTTTTAGCTTTTAACGCTCAACCTTAAACTTTAAAAAGCACCTGATCCGGATAATGCCGGCGTAGGGAACAAGGTATAAGTTAAAATTTTACGAAGGCGGTAACCCCTATCGCTTGGCTGTTTAACTTTTAAAAAAATCAAATTGAAAAAATTTTTTGTATCAACAATGATTGCAATTGTTTGCCCTTTATTTTTATTGGCGCAATACAAACTGCAAGGAAAGGTAACGGAAGCAGGAAGCAACCAACCTTTAATGGGCGCAACTTTAAATCTAAAGTATATTGGCGTAACCCAATCAAATTCTTCTGGAGAATATGAGTTCAATAAAATCAAAAGCGGAAATTACATTTTAACAGTGAGTTTTGTGGGTTATAAAACCCAAGAATTAAATTTAGTCATCAACAATAATCAAGAGCTTAATATCAACTTAAAAAGAAGCGAATTACTTGCTGATGAAGTTATTGTAAATGCTACTAGGGCTGCTGCAAATTCTGCAACCACATTTAAAAATTTGAGTAAATCTGATTTAGAAAAAAATAATTTCGGGCAGGATTTACCCTATTTATTGGATCAAACACCCAATGTAGTCACCTTTTCTGATGCTGGTGCAGGTGTAGGCTATACGGGTATAAGGATTAGAGGATCTGACGGCACAAGGATAAACGTAACCGTTAATGGCATTCCTTTAAACGATGCCGAAAGTCAAGGTTCTTTTTTTATAAACTTACCAGATTTTGTTTCTTCTGTAGATAATATCCAAATCCAAAGGGGCGTAGGTACTTCTACAAACGGTGCTGGTGCTTTTGGGGGAAGTTTAAATATCCAAACCAATACTTTAAATGATCAGGCTTACGCCGAAGTAAACACATCTGGCGGTTCTTATAATACTTTAAAAAACACAGTAAATGTAGGTACTGGTTTAATTAATGGAAAATTTAGCTTTGACGGGCGTTTATCAAGAATAGTATCTGATGGCTACATTGATAGGGCCTCATCCGATTTAAAATCCTTCTTTTTATCAGGGGCATATTATGGTAAAACCAGTTTATTACGTTTAAACGTGTTTTCTGGAAAAGAAAAAACTTACCAAGCTTGGAATGGTATTCCAGAAGATAAACTAGAAACTGACCGTAGATTTAATCAGTTTACTTATGATGATCAAACTGATAACTATCAACAAGATCATTATCAATTATTATATTCTAAAAGTTTCAATAGCCAACTTTCTTTTAATGGAGCCCTCCATTACACCTATGGAAGAGGGTATTACGAAGAATTTAAGAAAGATCAAACCTTGTACGACTATAAAATCAATAACGTATCATTGGGCGGGAGTACCATCACCAATTCTGATTTGATTAGAAGACGTTGGTTAGCAAACGATTTTTATGGTTTAACCTATTCTTTGCGTTACCAACCAAGCTCAAAATTTGATTTTACTTTGGGTGGAGCTTACAATCAATATGATGGTGATCATTATGGTGAGGTTATTTGGTCTGAATTTGCGCAGGATAGTAAAATTAGACAGCGTTATTATTTTGATAATGGCTTTAAAACTGATTTTAATGTTTTTGGAAAAGCAACCGTTCAGCTAGATAAAATTTCTCTTTTTGGAGATTTACAATACCGTAATATTAGCTATGATTTCTTAGGTTTTGATAGAAATAAAAATAACGTTGCCCAAAATGCCAATTTAAATTTCTTTAATCCTAAAGTTGGTTTAACGTACCAAATTGATCAAGAAAGCAATTTTTACGCTTCGTTTTCCGTGGCTAACAAAGAACCCAACAGAGATGATTTTACAGAATCTACGCCAGATAGTCGCCCAAGGCCCGAGCGGTTAAACGATGTAGAAGCTGGTTATCGGATTAAAAAACCGACATTTAATATTGGTGCAAACATTTACTCCATGAATTATAAAGACCAATTGGTTTTAACCGGGCAAGTTAATGATGTTGGCTCCTACATAAGATCAAATGTGGCAGATAGTTATAGAAACGGTATTGAGCTGGATGCGACTTTTGCTGTTTTACCTAGGTTAAGCTGGGGAATAACATCGGCATTTAGCCAAAACAAAGTAAAAAACTTTGATGAGTTTATTGATGATTACGATAACGGCGGTCAAGTTAAAAACACTTATAGCAAGACGGATTTAGCGTTTTCGCCGAACTTTGTGGGCGGAAGCACTTTATCTTTTAAGCCAACAAAAGTCTCAGAAATAGCTTTGATAAGCAAATATGTTGGGCAACAATTTTTAGATAATACATCAAACGATAAAAGAAAACTCGATGCTTTTTTTGTGAATAATTTACGTTTAAGCTATGATTTTAAACTAAAAAATATCAAAAATTTAGGTGTTGGCTTATTGGTAAACAATATTTTTAACGAGTTTTATGAAAGCAATGGTTATACATTTAGTTACATATCTAATGGTTTAACAACAGAAAACTATTATTATCCTCAAGCAGAGACCAATTTTTTATTGTCTTTAAATGTGAAATTTTAATTGAACAAATCGATGAGTTTAATTATCGTTTTTCTACCATTAAGACATGAAGAAAAATTAAGAAATAAATAGCTGTTAATGCGATAGACTTAATGAACCTTAATGCCTTAATGTTTTATTTCTAACATTAAGGGCATTAAGAAAGTTTTAAAAACAAAAGAGGCTTACGATCTAGCATACCGTATGCCTTTTTTATCACTATTTTTTTAGCTCAATAAACCCTACAAAGTAATCCTTTCAAATACTCTCCTTCAGGAAATGAAACTCTAACGGGATGGTCTGCAGGTTGATGAAACTGATGAATAATCTGGACTTCTTTGCCGGCATCTAAAGCGGCCCAAGCAATAATTTGTTTAAAAGTTTCCATATCAACAGCTCCTGAGCAACTAAAAGTTGCCAATAAACCACCGCTTTCTAATATCAGCATGCCTAAACGGTTCAAATCTTTATAAGCTCTTGCCGCCCGGTCTAAAGCAGATCGTGAAGGCGCATATTTAGGCGGATCTAAAATTACTACATCAAACTTTTGATTTTCTTCTTTAAACAAACGCAATTGTTTGTTTACATCATTTTGAATTGGCGTAACCTTAAATGGGTCGAAACCATTTAGAGCAATATTTTTTCTTAGGGTTTCTATGGCTAAAGCCGAGCTATCTACGCAAACTACTTCTTTTGCATCATTTGCTAAAGCGTTTAGACTAAAACCACCACTATAGCTAAAGCAATCTAAAACCGATTTGTCCTTTACAAGACCAGCCAAGATTTTGCGATTTTCTCTTTGATCACAGTAAAAACCAGATTTTTGTCCTTCAACGATATTGATATGATATTTGATTCCATTTTCAATCACTTCTACAAAATCTGGAGGGAGTTGGCCCCAAAGCAAACCTTCCGTAGCGGGTAAATCATCATGTGCCCTTGCCGTGGAATCACCTTTATCAAAAATCCCTTTAGCGCCAGTTAGTTTTTGTAGTTCATCAATAATTACGGCTCTCCTATTTTCAGCTCCACTCGTCAATATCTGAACGGCCAAATAATCGCCATATTTATCAACAATTAAACCCGGTAAATAATCAGATTCGCTAAAGATTAAACGACAAGTATTGTTGTTGCTGTTTAAAATATCTTTTCTCGCTTCAACTGATTTTTTGATTTTTTTGCGCCACCAATCTTCATCAGGGATTTCAGATTCTTCAAAACTCAATAATCTTACGGCAACCCTAGAGGCATCATTAAAATAACCATAAGCCAAAAAATCCTGCTTTTGCGAAAGCACTTTTACCAAATCACCATTTTTTGGTTTTTCCTTTAACGTTTGTAATGCTCCCGAGAAAACCCAAGGATGTTGGTGTAAAACCGCTTTTTCTTTGCCTTTATTTAAGAGTACAGAAATCATGCTGGCAAATGTAAATAAACTGTACGCATGATTTAATTTTTACATAACTTTAATATGCTGTTTAAATAATATCCAGTCTTTACCTTTGCGTTAATTAAAAAAATTCTATGATGAAGATTTCCGTTTTTTTACTCCTGATTGCTTTAAGTATACCCTTATTAAAAGCACAAACACCCACCAATAATCCTGAAGCTAAAAAGATTTTGTTATCAAATGGTTGGTTTTTAAGCCCGGCGGGTAATTCTTTGCAACTCGGAGATTTGCCTCTCAACATTCAGCTATCCCATAACAACCAACTTTTGGCAGTTACCAATAATGGACAAAGCACTCAAAGTATTCAGCTTATTGATTCAAAATCTGATAAGATTTTGGACGAACATCCTATAAAAACCGCATGGTATGGGCTACAATTTAGTGATGATGATAAAAAGTTGTATGTAAGCGGAGGCAATGAAAATATCATATTGATTTACCCTATCGATAAACAAAAAATTGGAGATGCTGATACCATTAAAATAGGCAAAAGATGGCCAAATAAAATAAGTCTTACAGGTATTGCTGTGGATGATAAGCATCATATTTTATACACGGTTACTAAAGAAAACAACAGCCTCTATATTGTTGATCTGAATACCAAGAAAACTATCAAACAACTTACTTTAAGTGCAGAAGCTTATTCCTGTGTGCTTTCCCCGGATAAAAACTTTCTATATATTTCTTTATGGGGAGGAAATAAAGTGGCTTTTTATGATGTTGCAAAGCAAAAAATAATAGATAGCGTTGCGGTAGAAAACAATCCAAACGAGATTATCCTCAATAAAAAAGGAAGCATTTTATTTGTTGCCAATGCTGGAGATAATTCGGTGTCTGTTATTGATACAAAAACAAAAAAGGTAATGGAAGTGATTTCTGCATCTTTATATCCCACAAAATTAACAGGTTCTACAACCAACGGCTTGGCGTTATCTCAAGACGAAAAAACCTTATATATTGCCAATGCAGATAACAATTGTTTAGCTGTTTTTGATGTTAGTAAGCCGTATAATAGTGCTAGCAAAGGGTTTATCCCAACGGGCTGGTATCCAACTTCTGTTAAAAGTTATGGCAATAAAATTTGGGTAGCAAACGGCAAAGGCTTTACAAGTCTGCCTAACCCTAATGGACCGCAGCCAATTAGTAAAAAAGATGATAGCGGTTATCAAAAAAGTCCGACAGAGAAAAAAGATGTCCAGTATATAGGAGGGTTATTTAAAGGAACGTTATCAATTATCAAAGATCCAAATAAAGAGCAATTGGCAAAATACAGCCAACAAGTTTTTGATAATTCTCCATTTAATAAAGTTAATGTTAGTGCTTCCAATAATAATCCTATTCCGTTGAAAATTGGAGATAGCAGCCCAATCAAACATGTTTTTTACATCATCAAAGAAAACAGAACTTACGACCAAGTTTTAGGCGATAATAAAAAAGGTAATGGAGATAGTAGTCTTTGCCTTTTCCCAGAAAGGGTTACGCCAAACACTCATGCCTTAGCTAATGAATTTGTACTGCTTGATAATTTTTATGTAGATGCCGAAGTAAGTGCAGATGGGCATAATTGGAGTATGGCGGCTTATGCCAATGATTATGTAGAGAAAACTTGGCCAATAAGTTATGGCGGTCGTGGTGGAACTTATGATTATGAAGGTTCTCGTAAAATTGCCTATCCAAAAGATGGTTTTATTTGGGATTATTGTAAACGAGGAGGAATTAGTTACCGCACTTACGGGGAATTTACTGATGGAAAAACGGCAAATATCAAGGCATTAGAAAATCATTTTTGTGTTGGATATGCGGGCTTTGATATGGACATTAAAGATACTACACGTTTTTATGTTTGGCGTAAAGATTTTGATCTTTTAATTAAAGAGGATAAAGTCCCTCAATTTAATACCCTTCGTATGTCTAGTGATCATACAAGCGGACAAAAAAGAGGTAAAATTACGCCCACCGCAGCTGTAGCAGATAATGATTTGGCCGTCGGAATGTTTGTAGATTATCTTTCGCATAGCCCAATTTGGAAAGAATCGGTAATTTTTGTTTTGGAAGATGATGCCCAAAATGGTCCCGATCATATAGATGCTCATCGTTCGCCAATTTTGGTGATTAGCCCTTATACAAAACGGGGAGAAGTGATTCATACTATGTACTCTACCAGTGGTGCTTTGCGCACTATGGAATTGATTTTAAGTTTACCACCCATGAGCCAGTATGATGCTTCCGCAAAACCATTTTACGATTGTTTTACCGATAAACCCAACTTTAAGCCATATCAATACATTAAATCGAACATAGATTTAAATGAGAAAAATGTTGCCGTAAATGGCAGTGCAACAAAATCTGCTTCCTTTAATTTGGCAAAAGAAGATGCCATACCAGATTTAGAATTAAATGAAGTGATTTGGAAATCTATTAAAGGAGAAAACTCAATAATGCCCGCACCACGTAGAAGCGCTTTTGTGGTAACAGAAAAGAAAAAGAAAGATGATGATGATTAAGGCTCAGAACTTTAGTTTAACAAGGTTATATCCACACTATGATGATAATTTAAAACGAAATTTATTATAGTAGTTTTACTGAGTAATAAAAGCAACCTCACTGGCCAATGTAATGACTACGGCATTATAATACTGGGTTTTTATTGTTATCAAAACATCGTTTCTATGTGACTTTTTTTAAACGAAAATAATCAATAATAAAACCTTATTTCATTTGCGCACCATCACCGTATTTAAAAAAAGCATTAATGGTTACGGGTAATTTTCCTGTTGCTTTTAGTGTTCCTAAAATTACTTTAGCGGCAGATTGTTCCATCTCTTTAGA
>JACMNZ010000399.1 GCA_014378285.1 Pseudopedobacter sp. | reverse complement strand
GTTAGAAAGCAGGGCAAATTTCTTGATGTTATGGATTTACCACAGTATGCAAGATATCAAAATGACCTTGCTGATGTATTAGGCCTACAACGGAGAGCAGAGTTTGCTAATCCACAGTTTTTAAGTGTTGGAACAGATTGGCAAAAAGAAGTTTTTAGAACAGCAGGACAGCAAAATCATCAAATTTCTCTTTCAGGTGCTAAAGACGGTACGGATTATTATTTGTCTGGTAATTATACTAAACAGGAAGGAACTATTTTAGGTAGTGATTATAACCGTTATTCATTTAGATCAAATGTTAATGGACAGGTAAGAGAATGGTTTAAAACTGGAGTTACAGTTGCAGCAAGTAGAAGTTTTGAAAACCGAGGAATTAGCGATAATGGCGGTATCGTAACCAATGCTTTATTAAGCTCTCCAGATAGAGCCGTAAGAAATGCGGATGGTTCTTTCGCTGGACCTCAGGCATTTGAATCTGGATCTGTTATTAATCCGATAGCACAGGCGCTTGATGTTACCAACACATTGTTAAGAAGTGGGTTAAACGGTAGTGCTTATGGCGATATATCTTTTGTTAAAGGCTTAACATTAAGATCAGAGTTGAATGGTGATTTCGGGTCGTCGGAAGCTAGACAATTTTTACCAACCTTTAACTATGGTCCTTTAAGTGTTAATAATACGGCCAAACTTACAGAGTATTATTCTAATAATACTTTTTGGGCTTGGAAAGAATATTTGACTTACAAACATGTTTTTGCTAAAAAACATGATTTAACCGCTTTAGCTGGTTACGAGGTAAATAAATCTTCTTGGAAAGGTACTGATTTAAGTAGGCAGAACTTTTTAAGTAATGATTTGCAATCTATTAATTTAGGAGATGCGCTAACAGCAACAAATAATGAATACAAGGACAGCCAATCATTAGAGTCTTTTTTCTTAAGAACGATTTACACCTTTGATAACAGATATAGCTTTACTGCCACAATTAGATCTGATAGATCATCAAAGTTTGCTCCAGGTAATCAAACCGGAATATTCCCCTCAATTGGTGCTTCATGGAAAATCTCCGAAGAATCTTTTGCTAAAGGTTTAAAAGGTAAAGTTGATAATCTTAGACTAAGAGCTAGTTACGGTGGTACAGGAAACCAAGCAGTGCCTAATTATTTATATGGGGTTGCCCTAATTGCGGTCCCAACTGGGTTAGGAACTGGCTTTGCAGTTGATAAAATTAGAAATTTAGATTTAAGATGGGAAACTCAATTACAAGCGGATGCTGGTTTAGATTTTAGCATTTTAAAAGAAAGAATGGATATTTCTGTGGATGTTTATCAAAAAACCTCAAAAAACTTCTTGTTTAAGGCAGAATTACCTGCATTCCTTTTAGGGAAACAAGCTGAATATTCTGGCGCAGGGGTAATAAATCCTCCTTTCATAAATGGTGGTGAACTTAGAAACACCGGATTTGAATTCAGTTTAAACAGCCGAAATTTAGTTGATGATTTTAAATGGAGTACAAACCTGAATTTTTCTACAAATAAAAATGAGGTTATTTCTTTAGCCTCTGGAACTCCCTTTATACCAGGAAATATTAATGTAGGTTTTCTATCACTTCCTGTGACTAGAACCAAAGTTGGAGGACCTGTTGGTGAATTCTTTGGCTATAAAGTAAAAGGGATATTTAAAACAGATAAACAACTTTCTGAAGCTCCAGTTCAATTTGGCAGACCGATTGTGAATAGAAGTGCTGGAACTTGGCTAGGTGATATCCAGTTTGAAGACATAAATATGGACGGAAAAATTAACGAAGCAGATCAAACCTCTTTGGGTAATCCAAATCCTAAATTTACTTATGGTATAACCAATAATTTCTCTTTTAAAAACTTTGATTTATCCGTTTTCTTAAATGGCTCTTATGGGGCAAAAATATTTAACGTTTTAAACTATAGAGTAGCAAGTATAGGGGGTTTATATGTTAACCAACTAACTAATGCTTCTGGCTACTGGACACCTACCAATAGTGATTCCAATATTCCTGCACCTAAAAGTGGTGACAATCCTAACCTAAAAAACTCTGATAGGTTTATTGAAAGTGGTTCTTTTTTAAGGATACAAAATGTGAACATTGGATACAATATTCCATCTAAATATTTGTCTAAGGTTAAGTTGGGAGGCTTAAAGGTGTACGTAAGCGGGCAAAACCTTTACACATTTACACCTTATACAGGTTTAGATCCAGAAATAGGGGCAATTAGCCAAAACGTATTCTTGTCCAACATAGATATTGGTAGATACCCAAGTCCTAGAGTAATTACCTTTGGTGTAAATGCAAAATTTTAATTTAGAAAGGAATTCAAAATGAAAAAAAGTATAAAATTTTTATCAATGATAACCATGTTATCAGCGGTGACAATAACAAGTTGCAAGGACGATTTTTTTGACAGGCCTCCTCAAAGTGCCATCACTATAAATAACTTTTACAGTACAGCAGATCAGGTCAAATCTAGCACTAACATTTTATATAGTGCAGCTTGGTTTGGTTGGTTTGGTAAAACCGGATGGGCAATTACAGAATTAGCCTCAGGTAATGGAAGAACGGGATCTAGCGATGTTGTGAATTTTGGAAATTTCTCTGTAACAAATGGAAACTTTCAGTTAGAAACAGCATGGAATTCTCTATTTATAGTTGTTTCACAGGCAAACGGGGTAATTAATAATTTACCCGCCAACGTTTCTTCTTCAGTAGATAAGGCAGTAGTTAACAATACACTAGGCGAGGCTCATTTATTTAGGGCTTTAGCATATTTTCATCTGGTTAGATCCTTTGGAAATGTTCCAATAATAGAGAATAGTGAAGACTATATTAAAAATTATCAAATTAATACCAATCCAATAATAGATGTCTACAAGTTTATTGTTCAGGATTTAAAGTTTGCACAAGCAAATCTTACTCCTATGATTAGGGCTGGAAAGTCTACAGGAAGAGTTTCTAGTGGTTCCGCATCAGCTCTTTTGGCAAAGGTTTATTTATATATGCAAGATTATGCAAATGCCAGATTAGAAGCAGAAAAAGTTATAAATAGCAAAGAGTTTAAACTTTACACAACAGACATTGCTGGTAAAACTTACGATGATCTTTTTCTTACAGAAAACAATAATAATGAAGAATCAGTAATTCAATTGCAATGGGCTGGTAACGGAGGTTACGGTTTTGGAAATCCTCAACAGGCAGCTTTTGCATTTGGAGGTATTACATTAACTGGTGATGGATATGGAATAATAGCGCCAACATTTGATTTGCAAGACATTTATCAACCTGGAGATGTAAGAAGAAAAGCAACGATTATGTTACCCGGAGATTTTTATCCAAATATTCAAAAAGCAACGGGAGGTTACACACTACCTGCAAATGCTAGTTCTCAAGGAACTCACGCACAAGTAAAAAAATATGTAGTAGGTTCTCCCGCAGATAATGGAAATGTTGGTTCCCGTCAATCTGCCGCTAACAATACTTACATGATGCGTTACTCTGAAGTATATTTGATTTTAGCAGAGGCTGTAATGAACGGAGCGGCAACTAGTACGGATATTGTAGCTCTTAATGCCATCAATAAAATCAGAAACAGAGCGGGCTTAGGCAATTTAACCCAAATCAGAAGAAACTATACGATTTCAAACCCTGCTTTGGCTTTGCCAGGTGCCCCAGCAAACACCCCTGCATTACTAATAAAAGATGATATTTTGGAAGAGAGAAGAAAAGAATTTGCTTTCGAAAATGATTTTTGGTTTGATTTAGGTAGGATTGATGGATTTAATGTTACCAATCATCCAAAAGCGATCGCTATGATTGCCCAACAAGACAGAGGAAGCTCAAATAATGACAACCCACCTAAGAGATTTGGAGATGCTTATGTCACAATTACAAACAAGGATTTCTTTCTTCCTTATCCAGCAAATGAAGTGGCAACAAATCCCAAATTATTAGAAGCCCCAGTTCCTTATATATTTAAATAAAAAAAGATGAAAAAGTATTTAAAAGTATTTAAAAAAAGCATTTGGTTAGCTCCATTTTTAATGGTATTCATATTCTCTTCCTGTAAAAAAGATAAGAATGAGGGAGGGAAAGGTACTCCAGAAATTACTAAAATACGCTTAATTGCAAAAACCGATACTATTAAAAATGTAGTACATAGAGTTGATTTACTAACTAATCGGATTTATGATGATATCAGACTAGTGCCTTTCGATTCTACGGTTACAGCAGGGGCACTTAACACGATTTATGCTATTATCGGTAGTAATTTAAAAACCACCAAGTTTATATCATTCAACGGTAAGGGAGTTTATTTTAACCCAACCTTAGTTACGGATAATAGCGTACTGGTAAATACTGGTGAATTTACCCCATACGGGCCCGGTAAGAGCGATGAGGTAATTTTAACCACAAATTATGGTACTGTCAGTTATAAGTTCCCAATTAAACAACCATCGCCTAATATTATCTCTTTTGCTCCTTTAGCAGCAGGCGCAGGTGATATAGTTACTATCAAAGGCACTATTTTTGAAAATTTGATTGCCGTTAGATTTAATAATACACCTGCTGAGATTGTTGGTACGCCAACAAGTACTGAAGTTAGAGTTAAAGTACCAGCAGGGATTGTCCAAGCCTTTATTTTTGTACAAACAGCAGGTGGTACAACTCAATCTGCAGGTTCATTCGGGTTTAAAAGAGTAGTTTTTGATGACGCTTACGCTACAAGCTGGTCATCAACTGGTTACAACTCTACTACAACCGAGGTCACTACACCTGTAAAAAGAGGGACCAAAGCTTTGAGATGCAATTATGTGGGTGGATATGGTGCTTACAGAGCGGGATATAACGGTACAAAAATTGATGTTGCAGTTTTAGGGCTAACCGCTATAAAAATCTCTATATACGGAGGGCCAGGCTCTGAAGGTAAAAAGGTGAATATTTCTTTAAATAACAAATACGACAACGACAAAAGAGTTGGTCTAATTTTAAAAGAAGGAGTGTATACTGATTACACAATTCCCTTAAGTGCGCTAGGAAACCCTACAGAAATAGTTGAGATTATTTTGCAAGAATTTAGTGGTTTTGCACCAAG
>JACMNZ010000062.1 GCA_014378285.1 Pseudopedobacter sp. | reverse complement strand
CAAACCGCACAAAAGAAATATTTATAAGGGATAAAAAATTATTTGTGAGGATAGAATCATCGGTGGTAAAAAATGAGCTCACCATCATGAGGCAACAAATAATTACAAATCTTAACGAAAAAGCTGGTGTAGTAGTAGTACGGGAAATTATTTTCTTGTAAGGAAATATAAATGCTGTTTCATAGACGTTTAAACACGCTTTTCACTATATCTTTTTTTGCTATTTGCATAATGGCCAGAAGCAAAAAAAGGATGCCGTTTCAATCGTTAACGCTCCTATTTTATGGCAAATAATTAGAATTTTATTTTTAATACTATTTTCTCGTATTTATCCTTTTGCTAAATATAAAGAATAAAACGGTTGCCAATGTAGCCGTAAATAAAGCCCTAGCCGCAAAAGTTGCAGTAAATTCTTCTTTCATTAATCCCATCCCAATAATTGGGGATATAAACAGTACAACAAAAAAGAAAATGATGTATGGTTTAGAAATGATTTTCATCGATTTTTTATTTCTATAATTTAAAGTAGCGTTCAATATTAACAAAAAAGCTCCGGCTAAAAACCGAAGCTACATTTTATTGTCTATTCAATAATTAAAATTTCTCTGCGTCTGTGAAGTAGAAATTTCCTTCTATTTCAGCATTTTCATCAGAATCTGAACCATGAACCGCATTCGCATCAATAGATTTTGCATATTTCTGACGAATAGTTCCTTCCGCTGCATCAGCTGGGTTAGTTGCTCCAATTAATTTTCTAAAATCTTCTACTGCATTATCTTTTTCTAAAATAGCTGCAATAATAGGCCCTGAAGACATAAAGCTAACTAAGTCACCATAAAAGCCACGTTCTTTATGTACTGCATAAAATTCGCCTGCTTTTTCTGGTGTTAATTTCAAGTATTTCATTGCCACTATCTTAAAACCATCTGCCGTAATATCGTTTAAAATTGCTCCGATGTGTCCGTTTGCTACAGCATCGGGCTTAATCATCGTAAAAGTTCTGTTATTTGCCATCTTTATGTTTTTTAAAAATTGCTGCAAAAATAGGCTTTTAAAATCGTAACCAAAAGTATTGCCGGTAATTTGAGATAGATTGTTTAACTTCGCCTTTTCATAAAATTTGATGATTGATTTAGATACGCTAAAACAAAAATTAGCACAGCCTTGTAAAATTGTAATCACCACGCATCATAAGCCTGATGGCGACGCAATGGGTTCATCCTTAGGCTTATTTAATTATTTGATTCAAAAAGGGCATTATGTAAAAGTAATTACACCAACGGATTATCCATACTTTTTGCAATGGCTACCCAACAACCCAGAAGTCATTATCTATACCGAAAAACAGGAAGAAAGCAAAAAACTAGTAGCAGAGGCTGAGCTGATTTTTTGTTTAGATTTTAATGCGCTTTCCAGAATTAATGAATTAGGTGAAGAGGTTAAAAAATCTTCGGCATTAAAAATAATGATTGATCATCATTTAGAACCAGAAGGTTTTGATGATTATAGACATTGGAATATTAATGCTTGTGCTACCGCCCAGCTGATTTATGATTTTATAGTTAATTATTTAAACGATGGCGAACTGATCAATAAAGACGTTGCTACTTGTTTATATACTGGTATCATGACAGATTCGGGATCTTTTCGTTTCCCTAACGTTACTTCAGATTTGCATCGAATTGTAGCAGGTTTAATAGACGCGGGTGCAGAAAATTGGAAAATTCACCAACAAGTTTATGATAATGCAACCGAAGGTAGATTAAAGTTTTTAGGTTATTGCTTAAGTAATAAACTAGAGGTTTTAAGAGAATACAATACAGCACTTATTACCGTAAGTAAAGAAGATATAAAGAAATTTGATATACAAACCGGAGAAACTGAAGGTGTTGTAAATTATGCGCTTTCTATAAACGGCATTAAATTAGCGGCTTTTATAGTAGAACGTAAAGATAGGGTTAAACTTTCGTTAAGATCTGTTGGTACTTTCCCTGCAAATGAAATATGTAAAAAATATTTTGAGGGTGGAGGACATAGAAATGCCGCTGGAGGACAATCTGAAGAATCATTTGAAGAAGTAATAAAGAAATTCAAATCTATTTTACCAGAATATAAAGAGTTACTTTT
>JACMNZ010000398.1 GCA_014378285.1 Pseudopedobacter sp. | reverse complement strand
TTGTGGATGGTTAGCATTGTATTGTTAATGCAATCCGATTTAAGTTTTGCCAACCCTTTGCTGTATATTTTTGTTTTGATACAAATGCATCTGTATACCGGTCTTTTTATTACCGCTCATGATGCAATGCATGGTACAATAGCTCCAAATAACCCTAAACTTAATTTGGCTTTTGGGCAGGTTTGTACTGCATTATATGCTTTGTTTCCTTTAAAAAGTCTGCATACCAAACATCATCAACATCATGATTTTGTGCACACTAAAGATGATCCAGATTATCATACGGGGAACTTTTTTGTTTGGTATTTCAATTTTATCAGGCAATATATTACTTGGTGGCAAATTGTAGCAATGGCTATTATTTATAATCTTTTAAAGATTTATATACCTGAAAAAAACCTCATTTCATTTTGGGTGTTACCCTCTTTGTTAAGCACATTACAATTATTTTATTTTGGCACTTATTTGCCACATAAAGGCGAGCATCAAAATAAATATCAATCTAAAACACAGAACAAAAATCATATTTGGGCATTTTTTAGCTGTTATTTTTTCGGGTATCATTACGAGCACCACTATTCGCCAGGTACACCTTGGTGGCGTTTATGGCAAATAAAAGAACAAAACATCAAAACAAAAAATGGGTAAAAAAGGAATTCTATTGGTAAATCTGGGTACACCAGATAGCCCATCAACTGCTGATGTAAGAAAATATTTAGGAGAATTTTTAATGGACGAACGTGTTATTGATATCAATGCCATTGGCCGTACCTTATTGGTTAAAGGAATTATCGTTCCATTTCGTGGGCCAAAATCCGCCAAAATATATAAAGAAATCTGGACAGATGAAGGTTCGCCACTATTAATAAATGGTAACAAAGTACAAGTAGAGATTGCAAAAAGATTAGGAGATGATTACATGGTAGAACTGGCCATGCGTTACCAAACCCCTTCTATTCCAGATGCTTTAGAGAGGTTAAAACAAGCAAAAGTAGATAGTATAAGAGTTGTTCCTTTATTCCCTCAATATGCCTCTGCATCAACAGGATCAGTGCATCAATTAGTAATGGAAATTGTGAGCAAATGGCAAGCAATCCCTGCAATTAGTTTTATAAATAGTTATTACGATCATCCAGGGATGATTAAGGTTTTTGCAGATAATGCTAGAAAATACCTAGACCAAAAATGGGATCATATCTTATTTAGTTTTCACGGTATCCCCCAAAGGCAAATGCGAAAAGCAGATGTTTCTGGGCAGCATTGCTTAAAGGTAGAAAACTGTTGCAGTGTATTAACGGAGAATAATAAATACTGTTATTCTGCGCAATGCCACCAAACTGCAAGGTTAATCTCTGATGAATTAGGCTTAAAGAAAGAGGATTTTACCATTTGTTACCAATCCCGTTTAGGTAATGATCCTTGGATTAAACCTTACACTTCTGATATTTTGAAAGTATTGGCTGCAAAAGGAGCCAAACGTTTATTGGTTTTATGCCCAGCTTTTGTTTCAGATTGTTTAGAAACTTTGTATGAAATCAGCTTTGAATACCAAGAAGAGTTTGAAGAAATGGGAGGGGAGAAAATACAATTGGTAGAAAGCCTAAATGATAACCCCGCCTGGATTGATGCTTTGGAAGATATTGTTTTGAATAAGTAAATTGTCTGAACTGTGATTTTTTTGATTTTTTGATTTTCTTGATATGATGTTTGTAAGACTTACGAAGTTTTTAAAAATCGTAAGTCTGTTTATTTATCAAAAAACTTTCGTTAACCTTAATATTTTTCTTTCATTCATTTTAGAAGTTTGATTTTATCTGCTGTAGTAAATATATGAATCCACCTCCAAAAATAAAATGAGTATAAATCTCAACTTCCCTTTGTTCCTCTAATCATTTTCTCTAAACCATCCCACATTTCATCGGTTACAATTTCTAAACCGTTAAACTGTCCGGCACCTTGCAACCATTCGCCGCCATCTATGGTTATAACTTCACCGTTAATGTAGCCAGAAAAATCTGATAATAAATAAGCCGCTAGGTTTGCCAATTCTTGATGATCGCCCACTCTTTTTAGTGGCACACGATTTTTGAAATCGAATTTTTCGGCCATTTCTCCTGGTAATAATCTATCCCAAGCGCCTTTT
>JACMNZ010000397.1 GCA_014378285.1 Pseudopedobacter sp. | reverse complement strand
GAAAAATTATTACAAATGAATCGTTTTAATCTAGAAATTTAAACTTGGTCTTAATATTTTTTTTAAATAAAAATAGTTTTGGGCGTTTTATCTGCCAGCTAGCAGATTTCGCTACATCTTTTTTTCTTTTTCAAAAAAAAAGATGTAGTAGCAATAGTTAATGCTTCTTTATATCGTAAAATAGTGTAGGTAGTTCAATAATCGAAAAGCAGATTATCAAAAAAATTAGAGTTAATTTCCTTCTAAAAAATATCCTCCTAAAGCTAAGGCAATTCCAATTAAGACAGCAATCGTTTTCTTAACGCTAAACTTATGATCTACGCTCGCCTCAAACAAAATAGTGGTAGAAATATGTAAGAAAATACCAATCACTATCCCCATAATATAAGGATAGTAATTTCCTAAACTTTGAACATTTCCGTTGCTTAAACTGTAACTAAAAACATATCCTAAAGGCGACATTGTCGCAAACACAATCAAATAAACAATGACAGAATTTTTTTTTATTTGATTTCCCAACAAAACGCTTCCTAATGCAAACGCTGCCGGGATATGATGTATAGCAATCCCATATACCAACTCTTGATTGTTTTTTACAGTTAAAGGCATCCCTTCTAAAAAAGCATGGAAACATAGACTGAGCATTATGCCCCAAGGGAAACTTTGTTGATGACTATGGGTGTGAATATGTCCGTGTTCTATACCCTGAGAGAATTGTTCTAATAAAATTTGAAGGATAAATCCTCCTAAAATAAAAAGACCAGCTTTATGGCTTTGGTCATTTGCATAAACATCTGGCAAAAGGTGTAAAATGGTAATGGCAAAAAGATAAGCACCACTAAAAGATAATATTAGTTTTAGATTCTGATTATTTCCGTTTTTAACAAAAAATACTGTAAAACCTCCTAAAAGGGCACAGCCTGCCAATAAAATGATAAAAAAGAAACTCATTTATTATAATCAAAAACAGGTAAATACTTAATGCATAGTTTAGCTACCAAAAAACCAATTAAAGAACCCCATAGCATCCCGCAAATAACATCAATAGGAAAATGAACGCCAACATAAACTTGTGCAAATGAAATTGCCGCAGCCCAAAAAATACCGACATAAATTATCCATTTCCATCTTTTAAAAAAAATAGTAATCATAAAAATTGATATAGCAAAATGGTCAGTAGCGTGAGATGAGGGAAAACTTTTGCCAGCCCCACAGGCCACTCTAGAAATTACTTCTTGCTTATATGAAACTTCTTGACAGGGTCTATCCCTATTTACTAAAGGTTTTATCATACTTGCGCTAGTAAAATCTGCAATGCCTACTGCTACTGAGAGAAATAAAATAAGACAAAGCCCTTTTAATTTATAATTGTAGGTAAAATAGGCGATGATGAAAATATATAACGGAATCCAAACTTTTTTATCCCTTAAAATAGGCATCAACCAATCAAAAAAAGCATTACTCATACCGTAATTAATGGCATGAAAAATTTGATGGTCTAATTTGATGAGTGGTTCTAACATTAAGATTTTTTACAGATAAAAATTAACCGATCAGAATTATTTACATCAAATTTATTGAGATGATAATCCCCAAATGTTTCTAAAATTTCAAATCCTGCGGCTGTAAAAAGTCTTGCAAAATCTGCTTTTTTAAAATCTTTTACTTTTTCATTAAAAGAATAATGTTTGTTTTTATGCTCAAAATCAATGGTTTTGATAATTTTTCCATCTTCTACTTTTCTGATGATATGAAACTCGATACCATCAACTTCTTTTACTTCTCTAGTTACCAAATGATTGATTATTTTTTGACTATTCATATAATCTAAAACCAATTTACCATCTTTTTTGAGCGATTTTCTAAAGGTTTTTAAAGCGTTTATATGGTCTTTATCGGTTTCAAAATAACCAAAACTGGTAAAAAGGTTAAAAGCAAAATCAAAATAATTGATATAGAAAAGATAGCGCATATCATGCACCAAAAAATGAAGTTTCTTATTCTCAAACTGTTGTGCAAATTTTATACTGCTAAAAGAAAGATCAATTCCGGTAATGTCATATTCTTTTTTATTGAGGTAAATAGCATGCCTACCACGGCCACAAGCAATATCTAGCATTTTGACATTGGTAGGAGGTTTTAAATGGGCACAAAGGTTATCAATAAAAAGTTCAGCCTCCTCATCATCCCTTTTTTTATAAAGGATATGATAATATGGTGAGTTGAACCAGTTTTGGAACCATTTCTTGGACATAGCATGTAAATTTATGCAAATATAAAGAAATAGCTTTTGTGGCGATGTTTAAAAAATGCAAAAGATTGAATGATAATATTTTTACTTTTGAAGATCTAAAATATAGCAAAGTGACTTTAATAAAATCGATCTCAGGAATAAGAGGAACCATAGGCGGAAAGGCAGGAGAAGCATTAACCCCAACAGATATTGTAAAATTTACAACCGCTTTTGGTCTTTGGGTTGTAGAAAAAACCAATAAAAAAAAGATTGTTGTAGGACGAGATGCTCGAATTTCTGGCGAAATGGTGAGGAATTTAGTGGTAGGAACGTTGCAAGGTTTAGGGATTGATGTGGTTGACTTAGGTTTATCTACCACACCAACAGTAGAAATTGCAGTTCCAGAAGAAAATGCAGGCGGTGGCATTATTATTACCGCAAGCCATAATCCAAAACAATGGAATGCCTTAAAATTATTAAACCACGAGGGCGAGTTTATTAATGACGATGAAGGTAAAAAGTTATTGGAGATTGCAGAAGATATCGATATTAATTTTGCAGAAGTCGACAATTTAGGTAAGGCAAAACAAGATGATACTTACTTACAAAAACATATTGACAAAATATTGGCTTTGCCTTTAGTTGATGTAAAAGCTATTAAAGCAGCTAATTTTAAGGTAGCTATTGATTGTGTAAATTCTTCTGGGGGGATTTTTGTTCCTGCTTTATTAAAAGCATTAGGTGTAGAGACCATTCACGAATTGTACTGTACACCAGATGGGAATTTCCCTCATAACCCAGAACCTTTACCAGAAAACATCACGGCATTATGCTATGAAGTTACTAAAAACAAAGCAGATTTAGGAATTGTAGTTGATCCAGATGTTGATCGTTTATGCTTTGTTTGTGAAGATGGAAGTCCGTTTGGTGAAGAATATACCTTAGTTGCCGTTGCAGATTATATCTTAAAAAATAAAAAAGGAAATACAGTCTCTAATCTATCATCTACTAGGGCTTTAAGAGACGTAACCGAAAATGCCGGTGGCGAGTATAGCGCTTCGGCAGTTGGAGAGGTAAATGTAGTTACCTTAATGAAAGAATGTAATGCTGTAATTGGAGGAGAAGGAAATGGTGGTGTAATTTATCCAGAATTGCATTACGGACGTGATGCTTTAGTGGGGATCGCTTTATTCTTATCTCATTTAGCCAAATTTGGTAAATCTATATCAGTTTTAAGAGCAAGTTATCCTTCTTATTTTATTTCTAAGAACAAAATTACGCTAACACCAGAAATGGATATTGATAAATTGCTGTTAGCCATGGAGGAAAAATATAAGGCACAACCACATTCTACCATTGATGGTTTAAAAATAGAATTTGATAAGCAATGGGTACATCTGAGAAAATCAAATACAGAACCTATTATTAGGATTTATTCAGAATCAGATTCTGAAACTGCTGCAGAAAATTTAGCGAACAAGATTATATCAGATATTAAAGAAATTTTGAAGTAAAAGTAATTTTGAAAGAGAGAGGGCGTCTTTTTTCTTAAAATTTTAAAACGCTAAATAAAACATTAAGGAATTAAGGTCTATTGAGCTTACAAAGAGATTCTAAACTTAATTTTTCTTCATCCCTTAATGGTTAACTAAATTTTATTTAAGGATACAGTATCTAAGCCATCTTAAATTAAAATTTTAGTGTTTCTTATTTTTAATTATTGTTAAATTTGTGGATCTAACACAGTTTATTTAGAATTTACTCATTCAAAATCCAATCCATCACTCATTCAAAATTAAATTAAATGCGAGTATATTTAGACAATGCGGCTACCACACCTTTAGATAAAGATGTATTACAAACAATGGTTAGTGTGATGGAAAACCATTATGGCAATCCTTCATCTATCCATGCCCATGGAAGAGAGGTGCGTACTTTGGTGGAGAAAGCTAGGAAAACAATCGCTACTTTATTGAATACCGCACCTGCAAATATATTTTTCACTTCTGGAGGGACAGAAGCGGATAATACGGCTATCAAATCTTCCATTCAAGATTTCGGAATTACCCATGTCATTACTTCTAAGATTGAACACCATGCAGTTGGGCATACCTTAGAACTGCTTGAAAAACAGGGAAAGATAAAGTTGAGCTATGTGAACTTGGATGAAAATGGAAGTATAGATTATCATCATTTAGAAGAGTTACTGCAAGCTAATAAACGTTCATTGGTTTCTTTAATGCAAGCCAATAACGAATTAGGAAACTTAACTGATATTAATAGGGTAGGAGAGATTTGTGAAAAATACGATGCTATTTTTCATTCGGATACGGTGCAAACCATGGGACATTATCATCATGATTTAAAGCAATTAAAAGCTCATTTTATTGTTGGAGCTGCGCACAAACTACATGGACCAAAAGGTGTTGGTTTTTTATATGTAAACCCATCAATCAAAATTAAACCAATGATGAATGGCGGTGCGCAAGAAAGAAATATGCGTGGCGGAACGGAGAATGTTTATGGCATTGTTGGTTTTGCAAAGGCTTTGGAAATAGCTTACGCCGATATGGAATCACATCATGAGAAAATTCAAGAGCTAAAAACTTATATGATGGATGCTTTAAAAGCTGCCATTCCAGATATACATATTAATGGAGAAACCGACGCTGATAAGAGTTTATATACGGTTTTAAATGTTTGTTTCCCAAAAATGGACATGGCAGACATGCTACTTTTCAATTTAGATATTAACGGAATATCTGCTTCTGGGGGAAGTGCTTGCTCTTCAGGTTCTAATATTGGTTCTCATGTTTTAACTGCAATCAACGCCGACCCAGAAAGACCAGCAGTTAGATTTTCTTTTTCCAAATTAAACACTAAAGAAGAAATTGACTATACGATTGAGAAATTGAAAGAGGTCTTTAAATAATTATTAACTAATTAAAATATTTTGATATTTTTAGATAAAAAAGAATTTTTTTGGAGTTCTAATTCCTTCGATTTATAATCTATGATGGAGAAGGGTTTCAATTAAGTAAAATATTAAGTTTTCAAGAAAAAAATAACAATACTTTTAAGTTTGTTTTGAGTGGAAATTATACTTCTAATCGAAAAGTAATTATTCATCAAATTGATAAAAAAAGAGCTATTGCTGTTTTTGAATAATCCGGCGTTAAAAGAGAGAAGTTTTATTTATTAATGATTGATGCAAAAAAGGTAGAGAATTCCCATTGATTGTTAATTACAGTAAACATATTAAACAACAAAAGTTTGAATTTGATAAACCTGATTTTAAAAAATTAATAAATAATAAAGGCAAATAATTAAATGTTTAATTATCGGTTGATTTATTTTTAATCAATTCTACAATCAACTATTAAATTAAAAATTACTCTTTTGGCAAGTTATTTGTTCCTAAATAACTATAAATCATTTTTTAATATCTAAAAAAAGAGAAATTATGTCACAGAGCCCAGTAGAAAAATTAAACGAAATAAAAGAAGAAGAATTAAGATTAAGGGATGAAAAAATTGCTAGAGGAGAAGAAGTAGAAAATACTGATAACGGCTTGTTGAATGAGAAAAAAGGTTCATACAGCGTTACTCCCAGTGATAAAAATAGAACCCATAAAGGTGCTATCGGTATCGATAGAGACGCAACAGATATTTAATATCATATTACCTATGAAACATTTAGCGATCCCTAGAAAAGGTCGCTTTTTTTGTTGTTAAATGATTATAATTGTTCAAACGTGTAATTTAAAAATATGGAAAGAAGAAAGTTTTTAATGAGCTCTGGTTTTACTCTTGCGGCTTTAGCCTTAAATAAATTCACCTCATTTGCAGCTATGAAAGATTTTGCCGCAGCCTATAACATTAAAATGATCAATGATAAAATGGGCGTTTTCACCGAACAAGGAGGAACTATTTTGTTTTTATTATCAGAAAAAGGTTTAATAGTTGTCGATTCCCAATATCCAGATCCTGCTAAGCATTTAATAGAAGAATTAAAAAAGAAATCTGATAAACCTTTTGATTTATTGATAAATACGCACCATCATGGCGATCATACAGGAGGAAATATAGCTTTTAAAGGATTGGTTAATGGAGTAGTTGCGCATAAAAATTCTTTAGCCAATCAAAAACGAGTTGCAGAGGCTGCCACAAGCGCTGGTAAAAAAAATGCGGAGCAGTATTATCCAACTTTAACTTTTGATAAAGAATGGAAATATAAAAACGGGGATGATACCATTAAGGCTTATTATTTTGGTGCAGGACATACAAATGGAGATGCCATGATATATTTTCCAGATCATAAAGTAGTTCACATGGGCGATTTAGTTTTTAACCGTCGTTTTCCATATATTGATAAAACGTCTGGGGCGGATATCAAAAGCTGGATAAAAGTTCTAGATAAAGCAATGTCAACTTTT
>JACMNZ010000396.1 GCA_014378285.1 Pseudopedobacter sp. | reverse complement strand
TTGTTTTTTGGGCTTTCACTCCATCGCTCAAACACAAGCATCTACCACCCAAACAAGTAATTATGATTATGTAGAAGCTTTTAAACCATTTTTTTATTCCCAAAACGGAAATACTTACCGTTCTGCGGGCGGGCAACCCGGTCATCAATATTGGCAAAACAGACCTGATTATCAGTTAACAGCATCTTTAGATAATGATGCAAATAAAATAACGGGCTCAGAAATTTTGACTTATACCAATAATAGTCCAGATGAATTAGGTTTTATTTGGATGAATATAGATCAAAATTTATTTAAGCAATCCTCTCGTGGGACAGCTATAGTTCCGCCAACAGGTAGCCGTAATGGTAGCCGTGGACAAGTTTTTGAAGGCGGACATCAATTAGGTTTGGTTCGTTTGATGAGTTTGAATGGTAAAAATCAAGAAGTTGATTTAAAGTATATGATTGAAGATACCCGCATTCAAATCTTTTTACCAGAAAATTTGAAAGCAAATGGCGGCGTATTAAAACTGAAAATCAATTTTTCTTATGTCTCACCAGAATATGGTTCTGATAGGATGGGAGTTTTAGAAACCAAGAACGGAAAAATATTTACCCAAGCGCAATGGTATCCTCGTATGTGTGTTTATGACGATGTTACTGGCTGGAATACCATCCCATATACCGGGCCAAGTGAGTTTTATTTAGGTTATGGCGATTTTGATATTAAAATCACAGCACCTTCAAATCATATCGTAGTTTGCTCTGGCGAATTGCAAAACCCTAAAGAAGTTTACACTATAGAACAAGTAAAAAGATGGGATGCAGCAGCAAAAAGTGATGCAACTGTAATGATCCGTAATGCAAATGAAGTAACTGATAAAGCATCTCGTCCATCAGATAAAAAAGATTTAACATGGCATTTTAAGATTCAAAACGCTAGAGACGTTGCATGGGCTTCATCGCCAGCTTTTATTATTGATGCAGCAAAAATGAATTTACCAAGCGGTAAAAAATCTTTAGCTATTTCTGCTTATCCTGTAGAAAGTGCAGGAAATGATGCCTGGAGCAGGTCTACAGAATACGTAAAAAAATCTATCGAATACAATTCTAGCAAATGGTATGGATATACGTATGGAGCAGCAACAAACGTAGCCGGTAATGAAGGTGGTATGGAATATCCTGGAATTGTTTTTTGTGGATGGAAATCTAAAAAAGCAAGCCTTTGGGGTGTAACTGATCATGAGTTTGGACATAATTGGTTCCCTATGATTGTTGGATCTAACGAGCGTTTGTATGCATGGATGGATGAGGGATTTAACACTTTCATCAATACTTTATCTACCCAAAGTTTTAATAATGGCGAGTATGCGCAAAAAGCAGCAACCGATATGCATAAAACAGCCGCTTATTTAATGAATCCTATGTTCGAGCCTATTATGGTAAGCCCAGATAATATGAAAGAATCTCATATTGGCGTACTATGTTATTTTAAACCAGGAACAGGCTTAACAATATTAAGAGAGCAAATTTTAGGTGCGGAGCGTTTTGATAGGGCTTTTAAAACTTATATTGATAGATGGGCATTTAAACACCCAACTCCAAATGATTTTTTTAGAACTATGGAAAACGTAGCAGGAGAAAATTTAAACTGGTTTTGGAGAGGTTGGTTTCTTAATAATTGGAAAGCAGATATTTCTGTTAATGATGTAAAATACATTAAAGATGATGCAAAAAACGGCGCATTAATTACCATTGGTTGTAATGAAAAAATGCCTTTGCCTATTATCTTAGAAATAAAAACGATAAATGGTAAAACAGAAACCATGAAGTTGCCGGTAGAGATTTGGGAAAGAAACACTACTTGGACTTTCCAATATCCATCTACAGAGAAAATCGCTTCCGTAACTTTTGATCCTCAACACGCGTTGCCAGATACAAATTCTGCAAACGATACTTGGACAGGAAACTAAATAGAACTTATTTATAATATTGAAAAGGCAAACTTGTTTAGGTTTGCCTTTTTTGTTGAGAATGAAATTTAAAACTATTTTCAAAATTATTTGGGCGTTCGGGCGGGCTTTCCACTATATCTTTTTTGCATCTGCATAATGGCAAGTAGCAAAAAAGTATGCCGTTTCAATCCCTAACGCAAAAAAAATAAAAAAAAATGTTATGTTAATTGTCAGGTTATTATTTGTAAAACAATTTAAACTTTTTTAATCATCAATAGAATTTATCTATATTTATCATCATGACAATAGTTCAATTAGAATATGCGGTTGCGGTTGATACCTATCGGAGTTTTGTATTAGCGGCAGAAAAATGTTTTGTTACACAGCCAACGCTGAGTATGCAAATACAAAAGCTAGAAGAGCAACTAGAAGTTAAACTTTTTGACCGCTCTAGGCAGCCGGTTATCCCTACAGAAATAGGTATTGAGATTATAGAGCAAGCAAGAATTTTATTACAAGAAAGCTATAAGATCAAAGAAATAATAGAAGAACGAAAAGGAGAATTGGCTGGCGAATTAAAAATTGGAGTTATTCCTACAATCGCTCCATATCTTCTGCCCCAAGTAATTGGTGGTTTTATGGAAAAATATCCAAAAGTAAAACTGACCATATCAGAACTTACAACAGAAACCATTATCCATCAATTAAAAGTAAATTTATTGGATTGCGGTATTTTAGCTACTCCGTTGGATGAAAATGGTTTAAAAGAACGCCCCGTTTTTTATGAAAACTTTGTAAGTTATATTTCTAAACATAGTCCCATCTTTAAGAAAAAAGCAATTACCACAAATGATTTGGATGTAGATAATCTATGGCTTTTAAATGAAGGACATTGTATGAGAAATCAGGTTTTAAATATTTGTAAGCATAAAAACTCTAACGATGCAAAATTAGAGTACAATACCGGAAGCATTGAGACATTGATTAAAATGGTTGATTTAAATGATGGAATTACCATCTTACCTGAGCTTTCTCTTCAAAATTTTTCGGTAAAGCAATTAGATAAAGTCCGTTATTTTAAAAGCCCAGAACCAAGTAGAGAAGTAAGCATTGTCACCAATAAGAACTTCATCAAAAAAAGAGTGATTGATGCTTTGGAAGAAGAAATTTTAATTGCTATCCCTAAAAGGATGAAAACAAAAAAGAAGAAAGAGATTATAGCTATATAAGTTACCCTAATATTGCTATTTAGGGATCGTCTAAAAATGTCGCCCCCACGGGGCTAATCTTTGCCCGGTCTATTGTTACCAAAATTTCGCTCCTAACGGAGCTAAAGTGTTACAGGTGATAAATCCCATAGGGATAATTACTATAATAATTGCCGCCAAAATACCTCTCCAACGGAGCTAAATTGTTATCAGCAATCATTAAATTAAATCCCAGAGGGATGACATTACGGTAGAAAAAATTATTTATTTTTTTACAATGCCGTAGGCATGACATTTTAAAACCCGATAGAAATACCTTTATCATTGAAATTTTTCTGAATGCCATTAACATAAAATTATGGTAATTAAAAATCTGCTTCCATTTTCCCAATCATTTTCCCAACTCGTTCTTCTACCGTTTCTGTACTCAGTTTTTCTCTACTCAATCTATCAACCATTATAGGGAATGCAAATGGAGAAGGACCGTTGGTGTTTTTGATGATATGTTTTTGTGATTGAATCCTCTGCAATGCTTCACGCATTCTAAATTCTTCTAACTGAAATGCTAAGGCTTCGTTATAAGCTTGTCTCACTAATAAATTATCTTTTTCGTATTCGTTAAAAACATCAAATAATAAAGAAGAGTTAGATTGTAAATGTTTGTTCGACATGTTTTTACCAGGGAAACCTGTGAAGATTAAACCAGCAATGTGCGCAATATCCCTAAATTTTCTCCTCGCCATTTCGTTTGCATTTAAACTATGTTGAATATCTTCTAACAAGTTTTTATCGCTAAATAAACCTTCTGTAATAGATTGTTCTAAAGGCATGGCTTCATCCGTTAATAGTTCAAAACCATAATCATTCATCGCAATAGAAAATGAAGCGCTTTTTAATTTGGTCATACGGTATGCAAAAAGAGATGCTAATCCTTCATGTACCAAACGCCCTTCAAAGGGATAGAAGAAATAATGAAAACCATCTCTAGTTTCTAAAACCTCTATCAAAAACTCATCTTTAAACGGTAAGTGAGATTGTGCAATTTGTCTATCAAACAATGGTCTTAATGCTTTTACCTCTTCATCTTCTTCTACACCCAAAGCAACTTCATCTAACTTTTCTCTAAAAACAGCAGAGAGCTGTGAAGATAATGGCATTCTACTTCCAACCCAACTTGCAATTAATCCTTTTTTCTTTTTACTGACCTTTACAAAAGCCGTCATATCTTTAAACCGGATAAACTCTAAACTTCTGCCTGCAAACCAAAAGGTATCACCTGTTTTTAGTTTAGAAATAAAACCTTCTTCTACAGAACCCAAACTTCCACCAGATTGAAATTTGACCCTTACGTTTACATCACCGGTAATAGTGCCCATACTTAAGCGATGTCTCATGGCCACTCTTTTATCGTTTACCTTAAAAATGCCATCTTCAATTTCTACTTTTAAAAACTCATCGTAAGCACTTAAAGATTTTCCTCCACGGGTGATGAATTGTAAAATGTCATGAAACTCATTTCGGGTTAAATCGGCGTAAGCAAAAGTGTTGATGATTTGTTTATAGGTTTCTTCCGATTTAAAGCCATCAGAAACGGCAAGAGTAACCAAATACTGAATAAGCACATCGTAAGCCAATAAAATGGGGTCGCGACTTTCAAATATTTCATGCTTAATCCCATATTTTAAAGCCGCACCTTCTAACAATTCTAAAGAATGTGTAGGGACAAAATATGCTTTTGAAGTTGCGCCAGGATGATGCCCGCTTCTGCCTGCCCTTTGCATAAAACGGGCAACTCCTTTTGGGCTACCTATTTGTATCACGGTATCAACAGGGCGAAAATCTACACCTAAATCTAAACTTGAGGTACAAACCACCAGTTTTAAAATTGCTGCATGAAGCGCTTCTTCTACCCAAGCTCTCAGTTCATTATCCAAAGAACCATGATGCATGGCCATAACGCCAGCATATTCTGGATAGTTATCTAAAATAGCATGATACCAAATTTCGGATTGAGCCCTTGTATTTGTAAATATTAAAGTCGTTTTGCTATTGGCGACAATCTCCATCACTTCTGGCAAAAGTTTGAGACCAATATGTCCACTCCAGCTATATTTCTCTACGTTTTCTGGAATTATAGATTTTATTTCTAGTTTTTTTATGATGTTTGCCCGAACCATTTTCTTTCTATCCAAAGGAAAATTTGATCCTAAAAGAACATCTGCGGCTTCTTCTAAATTTCCAATAGTTGCGCTGATACCCCAAATTTTTAATTGTTTAAAGTCTGTAGTTTTCAGTCTGTAGTCAGAGGTCTGATCGGATACTTTTTTTTTGGAAATAAATTGGTTTTTATCCTCCTGAATCAGCGGACTGCCGTCTATCGACTGCCGACTTTCTAAACTTTTCAACCTGCTTAAACCTAACTCCACTTGAACGCCCCTTTTTGTGCCTAACAATTCATGCCACTCATCTATCACTACCACTCTTAAATTTTTGAATGTTTTAGGATATTCTTTTTGCGCCAACATGAGGTGCAAACTTTCTGGCGTGGTCAATAAAACTTCTGGTGGTTTTCTTTTGATGGCTTGCTTATCTGCCGAAGATGTATCGCCTGTTCTAGTGCCTATTTTCCAAGGAATTTCTAAATCATCCACCACAGATTGCATTGCTTTTTTGATGTCGTTGGTTAAGGCTCTTAACGGTGTAATCCACAACAACATTAAGCCGCTATTTAGTTTTTGCTGATAGGTTTCAGGATTTTCATTGATATATTCTATAATAAATGGCAAAAACATAGCAAAGGTTTTCCCGCTACCGGTTGGGGCATTCAGCAATCCAGAAAAACCGTTTAAATAGCTATCCATCATCTCTTTTTGAAATGGAAATTGCTTCCATTTCTTTAAAAGATACCATTCTTGGATAAGCTGCTCTCCTTTAGAAATTGCCATGTATTAAAAATACTATTTAGGTTTAATTGTTTGCAACGGATCCGCCAAAGTTTTGAAGATTTTTTTTGTGATGAGTTAGCCGCGTTAACGATAGAAATGGATACCCGCCTTGTGATTAAGGCCTGTGCAGTATGAATGGATAGCGTGTTAAAACGTCCAAAATAATTTATTTATATTGGATAATGAATATCTTCATATTTTTCAATTAAGATACTTAAACTTTTAGGTTCATTACCCTCTTGTGTATTCAATTCAGCTTCCAAAATAATTTCAAATCTTTCAAGTGCTTGTTTATAATCTTTTTCTGAAACTATAGATTTAATTTCCATTATTTAAAATTAATAATTTAAAAACCTTGCCAATACTGAAGGTGTAAATTCCTTCTTAATTTCTATTCTTCCAACAACCTACTATCAATTTCTTTGGTGGCTTTTGCGCCTAACTTTTTTAAATTCTCTACTCGGTTTACCAAATTCCCGCTACCCAAAGTAAGCTTGCCCATTGCTTCGCCATATACTTTTTGAGACTTATCCAAATGGTCGCCAAGTTTTTGTAAATCAGTAACAAAGCCAACAAATTTATCATACAAAGCCCCGGCTTTGGTAGCAATATCTATGGCGTTTTTGGTTTGTTGTTCTTGTTTCCAAATGGAAGCAACGGTTTTTAAAGTCGCTAAAAGGGTAGAAGGAGTTACGATAACCACTTTTTTGTTCCAAGCGAAATCAAAAAGGTCTTGATCATATTGAACAGCAATGGCAAAAGAAGATTCTATTGGGATAAATAAAAG
>JACMNZ010000395.1 GCA_014378285.1 Pseudopedobacter sp. | reverse complement strand
TTTGAAAGATGTAAACCACATCCTGTGTTCTTTTTACTTTTCTAAAATTAGAGGTATGCACCAAAATACGTTCTCCTTGCGGGGCAATTGCTTTTTTAAAATGGTCTTTTGGTTTTAAGCTGAAACGATTGTGGTCTATAAAGTTTGGGATAACCTTAATTTCTTTTTTAATATCAAAATGATCATAAGTAGCTTGCTTTAAATCTTCTGAAACTGCGGTTACTCCGTCAGATTGATTGATGGAGAAAGTAACCACGGGTTTATAGGTCAAATCTCGGCCTACTAAAGTAATATCTGTTCCGTGTAAGGTAGTTACAACGGGGATATGGATACCAAAAGTTGCTAAAATTTGCTTGGCCATAAATGCGGCAGAAGCATGTGGAATTGCATAATGAACATGTAAAATATCCAATTTTTCAAACCTTACCACGTCTACCATTTTACTGGATAATGCTAATTCATAGGGGGCATAATCAAATAAAGGATATTTGGAGACAGAAACTTCATGATAAAACAGGTTCTCTGAAAAGAAATCTAACCTTGCTGGTTGGCTATAAGTTATAAAATGGACTTGATGTCCTTTATCAGCTAAAGCTTTTCCTAATTCTGTAGCTACTACTCCGCTTCCGCCAAAAGTAGGATAACAAACAATTCCTATTTTCATTTAAATAAATTCTGAATTATAAAATTTTCGATTTACAAATAAAGAAGATTAACTTTCTTTTTCTATTAAAGGATTGTAACAATAAAGAGATTACAATTTATTGTTTTTCTACCGGAACAAATTCAATTTTTGTTTGCAAAACTACCAATTTTGACCTCACATTCTTAATGTTTTCTTGTAAATCTTTCACTTCATCATTGGATTCGCCTAGTTTAGAATTAAGTTTTGCGGCTTTTTTAGCGTCTTTTGCCGCACTATTTGCCGCCCTTTCTGTTTTTGATGACAATCTAATGTCGCCAGCGTTATTTGAAAGTTCATCAGACAGTTTTTTTGCCTCTGTTGCAGATTGGCTCGCATCATCATTAGCGTCTTTAACATCGTTAACTAATCCATTAATTTTAGATAATTCTTTTTCTAAAGAAATATTTAAATCGTTTAATTCTGTATTTAATTTTAAAAGCTCTTTTTGGTCATTCAGTTTTTGCATTCTGGGACTTAACTTTTCTGAACATGATGAAATAATAAATAACAGGAAAAACAATCGTCCTATTTTAAAAATATTAAATATTACTTTTTTTCGATTCATAATTGTTTAACTGTAGTGGGCGGCTTTTGTTATTAATCTTTGGCTTTTTGTATCGCTTTGTAAATTACATCCTGAATTCTTGGGCGAATATTTAAAGTCGAAAGTCGATTATTTACCTCAGGGTTTACCCTATTTGATAGGAGTATATAAATTAGATTTTCTTTTGGATCTACCCAAACACAAGTACCTGTATAACCAGTATGTCCATAAGATTGCGGAGAAGCAAATTTTGAAGGATAACCATAAGTTGATTTTGAATCGAAACCATCAAAACCTAAGCCCCTTCTGCTAAGATCAGAATATTTTTCTGTAAAAAAGTCAACTGTTTCTGGTTTAAAATATCTATCGCCGCCATATTCTCCTCTGTTTAATAACATCTGAAATAAAATTGCCAAATCTGAAGCGTTAGAAAATAAGCCAGCATGCCCAGAAACTCCGCCCACCATTGCAGCACCTTGGTCATGAACATAACCCCACAACAGTGTTTTCCTAAAATAGGTGTCTAATTCTGTTGGTACTATTTGAGATTTTTTGAAACGGTAACGTGGATTAAATCCGGTGGTATTCATTCCTAAAGGATTGTAAAAATTTGTTTTCACATAATTTTGTAACGACGTCTTAGTTATTTGTTCAATGACTCCTTTCATAAAATACATGCTTAAATCACTGTAAACATACTTTCCCCTTGTTCTTAATGGGCTAGCTAACATCTGTTTCCACATCACATCCTTGAAATAACTTTTTTTCATGAAATAATTATCAGCCACTTTTACGTTAAAAACTTCAGAAGAATCTCTGCTAAAGTCATCTGGGTTAATGACGTTAAAAAAAGGTATAAACGGGATAAAACCTGCTTGGTGCAGCATCAGTTCTTTTACCTTGATACCTGCTTTATCAGTATTTCTTGTTTGTGCTAAATAGGTGCTTATGGTAGTATCTAAATCTAACTGGTTAGTTTCATATAAACGCATTGCCTCCATAGTAGTAGCTCCAACTTTGGTTATGGAGGCTAAATCGAAGATGTCATTTACATTTTCCTTTTGGGCATCATTATCATAAGTATGGGTTCCATAAGCTTTATTAAAAATCACTTTTCCGTTTTTGGCCGCAAAAACTACCATTCCTGGTGTGGCTTTATTTCTTATGGCTTCGGCAGCAATTTCATCAATCTCTTTTAAATCGTTAGCGTTTATATTTAAATCTTCTGGAACGGTATATTGTAATCGGATTTTATCAACATCAAACCCTGTATTTCTTAGGTATTTATCGCTAAAGCTGAATGGTAATCTGCCAATACATTGCACCCCACCAAAAATCAATTGTGCCGAAAAGCTAGCTGCTTGTTGGTTTTTTACAGGAGAAAATACGATTGGAGCCTTTATATTATTTAATTTGGCTAAGTTTTTCCCTTCGCCAAAATAGCTGATCACTAACTGTCTTGTATTCTCCATTTGATTGATGAAAAACATGGTTTCGTCATTAAAATCTGTACTGTCTGTTACTTGAATAATGATAGTATTATAAAATTTTAAATCAGCGTTAAGCGTATTAAGATTTGTTGTTACGGGGAATGCATCAATATTGGAATATTTATTTAAAATGCTGTCAAAAATTATATGGTGTTTATAGCCTAAATCTATACTTGCAATCGTTTTGCTTTCTAATTTTTTTAATGGTAAAAGGGCTTTTTCATTATTTAATACAACGGTAGCCTGACCTGCGTTTTTAAATTTTTCTAGCCAATTTTTAGCCTCTTGATGCTCTTGTCCACACGCAAATAAAATCGTACAAATAAAAAAAGAGATTGCTAAGGAGATTTTTTTTATCATTTAGTGAGGGGTATTCTTGATTTTAATATTAGATATTTTGGGTTAGTTTAACAAATATTTATCCAAAAATTGTCTGAATCATGATTAACTGGATTTTAGGATCTTCTTGATCAAACCTTTATAAAGGTATAAATTTTGTTACCCAACTTACTGAACTCTGTGCTTTCTGCGGTAAATAATTAAAACATTAATATTTAAGGAAAATTAAGCTTTTGCAGCCTTATCTGCTTAATCTGTTAATAAAATTTTATGAATAAGGATTTATAAGATTTCAGGATGCTCTTGATTGGAAAATTAATTGAATCGTAATCTTTAATGGGTTTGAAAACGCGTTAACGATTGAAGCGGCATCCTTTTTTGTTCTTTCGCAAAAAAGATATAGCGGAAAGCGTGTTAAAACGCCCATATAAATTCTTTCTCAAACTAATTAATTCCATGCTCTAAAATAATTCTAATTAAAAAACGCCCGACTTACTTTAACAATTGATATACTATAAAACTAGCAACATAAGCCAAAACCAGCATGTAGGCAAATTGTATCAATGGCCATTTAATATTTTTTGTTTCCCGATAAACCACCGCCATAGTACTCATACATTGCATAGCGAAGGCATAAAACATCATTAAAGAAAATGCTGAAGCTACCGTAAAAACGGGGAGACCGGTTTGTGTATTTTTTGCACCTGCCATTTTTTCCCTTACCGATTCCATTTTGGTAGCATCACCATCTACAGAATATAAAGTAGCCATTGTGCCTACAAAAACCTCTCTGGCGGCAAAAGAGGTGATTAATGCAATCCCTATTTTCCAGTCAAAGCCTAAAGGTTTAATGCTGGGTTCTATAGATTTCCCTAGTACGCCTGCATAAGAATTCTCTAACTTCTCTGATGCTTTTAGCCTAACAATCTCTACAGAAGAATATTTTTTTAGTAAACTGGGCGAATTATATTTTTCATCGATTTTTTCAAATCTGTTAGATGGACCATAACTTGCCAAAACCCAAAGTACAATAGAAACCGCAATAATTACTTTTCCGGCTTGGGTTACAAATGTCCTCACGCTTTCAAACATGGTAATGCCTACGTTATTCCACCTTGGCATACGGTAAACCGGCAATTCCATAATAAAATACCCTTTCGCTTTACTCTTGATAATCCCTTTCATTACCCATGCCACTAAAATTGCAGCAATAATACTCATCACATAAAGGGACATTAAAGCCAATCCTTGCAGGTTGATAAAGCCTAATACATATATTTTAGGCACCACCAAGGAAATTAAAAGGGTGTAAATTGGCAAACGGGCACTGCAACTTACCAATGGAGTAACCATGATGGTGATGATCCTTTCTTTCCAGTTTTCTATTGTTCTGGTACTCATGATGGATGGTACTGCGCAAGCCAAACCGCCAATCATAGGCACAACAGATTTCCCGTTTAAACCTACTTTTCGCATCAAACGATCCATCATAAAAGTTACCCGCGACATATATCCAGTATCTTCCAAAATAGAAATGAAAGCAAACAATAACGCGATTTGAGGAATAAAAACCATCACTCCGCTTAAACCGGCAAGCACACCATCTATCAATAAATTTGTTAGCACCCCTTCTGGTAAATATCTATGTCCAACTTCTGCTAACCATACAAAAACATTTTCAATCAAAAACATTGGATACTCTGACCAAGCAAAAATAGATTGGAAAATTGCAAAAAGGATGGCTATAAAAATTACGAAACCCCAAATTTTGTGGGTGAGGTAATGATCAATTTTGTTACTGATGTTTTCTTCTAACGCTACCGAATTATATTTTACGGTATCTAGTAAAACATCATTGATAAAATTATACCTGGCTATGGTTTCTGCCGCTTGCGATTTTTGCGAATGAAAATCATATTGTTTTTCAAAAGTTTCAATCTGGCTTATTTGGGCTTTTGTTAGGTAACGTAAGTTTTGATATTGATGCGCAATTTGTAAAGCAACATAAGGATTATCAATATTCAATTCCTCGGATATTGATTTTATTAAATCTGGAGCAATGATTTCTATATCAATTGTTGGTGTTTGAAACGGCTGGTTGCTGTGGTATTGAATTGCTTTTTTTAATTCTTCAATCCCTTGAGTCTTTCTAGCGGCAATGGGCACAACCGGAACGTTTAATCTTTTAGCCAAACCATCCACATCAATATCCATATTGCTTTTTGCAGCCAAATCCATCATGTTTAAAGCAATGATGATAGGCAAACCTAAATCTGCAATTTGAGTGTATAGTAAAAGATTTCTTTTGAGGTTGGTGGCGTCTGCCACGATAAGAACTAGATCTGGATGGGATGGATTATTTTTATCTGAAAGCACTTCAAAAACAATGGTTTCATCAACACTTTTAGGGTATAAACTGTAAGTACCGGGTAAATCTACAACCTCAAGGGTGGTATTATTTGCTAATTTAGAGAAACCTATTTTTTTATCAACAGTAACTCCGGGAAAGTTCCCTACTTTTTGGTTTAAACCAGTAAGGGCATTAAATATGGTTGATTTGCCGGTATTTGGATTACCGACGAGCGCTATTCTTAGCCTGTCTTTCAATCCTCACAAAATTAAATAAGTTCTATAGTAGAAGCCTCGAGTTTTCTTAAAGATAGTTGATACCCAGAAACAGAAATTGCAATGGGATCGCCAAAAGGGGCAACACGTTCTACTTTAATGGTTTCACCTGGTAAGCAGCCCATCTCCATCAATTTTACCGACATTTCTAAATCAGTAAATTCTTTTATGATTCCTATTGCTCCTATTTTTAATTGTGATAACTTCATTTTTGTAATATTGTTAGGCAAAAATAAAGCTTATTTATATTAAATCCAAATAAAGAGACGGCTATTAATTTATTAACCTAAGGATTAGGTATCTGGTTGTAAATTGTTTTACTGGGTGCTTTTTGCTGGTTAAATTTTGGACAATGACAGCCTTTTTTAAATATGCTACACGCACTAAAAATAGAAATCATCAGAAATAGAGAAACAATTTTTAAAGCTTTTATCATCTGTTTATTTTTTAGCCAATTTATATACATAAGCCCTTCTGTGTAGTAATAGATAACTAAAAACGCCCATTCCTAACCCTATCATATCTGAAAAGAAATCCCACCACTCTGCAGAGCGGTAGGTGAAAACTTTCCATTGCAATAGCTCAATCCCACCTCCTAAAATTACATTGACCAATACTATTTTAACGATGGTTAAAAAACGATACTCGAAACTGTTTTGTTGTTTAATTTTACCGTAGAATAAAAAAACGGTAAGCACAAAGAAAAATCCTAGATGCACCATTTTATCAAAGCCTTCAAAAAAATGTTCGGGCTGTGGCAAATCGCTAGATGGCAAATCACAAAGAATGATCACCAAAACAGCCCAACTAATTGCCAGCCATTGAAATTTTAAAGTTCTTAGCATTTGCTTTTAAGCTCCTACTAAATCTTTATAAGCATCAGCAGATAAAAGTGAATCTGCAGATTTAGAAAGCTTGATTTTCACCATCCATCCTTCACCATAAGGATCTTTATTTACCAATTCTGGGTTAGCATCTAAATTCCCATTAATTTCCAAAACAGTTCCATCAACTGGCATAAATAAATCAGAAACGGTTTTAACTGCCTCTACGGTTCCAAAAACATCGCCTTCGGCAACTTCATTTCCAACCGTATTAATATCAACATAAACAATATCGCCCAACTCGTGTTGCGCAAATTCTGTAATTCCAATTGTGGCTTCTTCGCCGTCAACTCTAATCCACTCGTGGTCTTTAGTGTACTTTAATTCTTCAGGGAAATTCATATCTTAAAATTTGAGGTAAAAGTAAGAGGATTATTTTAATCCATTGCAACAAGATAAGCTAAAAATGATTAATTTATTTCACTTCGTCTGCCTTTTTTAGTCACTCATCTTATTAAACAATAAGTTTTAACGTTCTTTAAATACATTTATGCTATGGAAATGGCAGACATTATTTTTAAAATATTTCTTTTTACGCACATTGTAAGCGGAAGCATAGCATTATTTACTGGTTCAGTTGCGTTGATTTTAAAAAAGAAAAGAGGACTGCACTCTAAATTTGGGTTTATTTTTCATTTTGCTATGATCGCAATAGCTATTTCTGCATTTGTTATGGCAATAATGCACACCAACTATTTCTTATTTGTGATTGGTGTTTTCTCGCTCTATTTATCATTTGCAGGATATAGAAGTATTAAGTTTATGGGAGGGTTTGTGAAACCCAGCATTATAGATAAATTGATAATGATATTAAGTACATTTTTATTATTTGGCGTAAGTTATCAATACCTATCAACTTCAGTATTTAAACCAACAGGCTTTTCTACCGTTCTAATATTTTTTGATATTGTATTTGTTGTTATTCTGCTCAAAGATTTAGAAATTTTTAAAATTAATGAATTAAGTAAAAATGACTTTCTAATGCGTCATATTACTAGGATGGTTCCGGCCTATATCGCAACCGTTACTGCTTTTTTGGTTGTAAATGTAAATTATCAATATCCTGTAGTAATTTGGTTGGCACCAACATTTTTATTTTTACCAGTAATTATTTACAATATTAGAAAGTATAGAAAAAAGGTTGTGTTATGACTTTTTTTGTAAGAGAAAACTCTACCTAAACTCACAATCCAAAGCATGGTCATTTAACATACCAACCGCTTGCATAAAAGCATAGCAAATGGTAGAGCCAAAAAATTTAAATCCTCGCTTTTTCATATCTTTTGCAATGGCATCAGAAATTTCTGAAGTTGATGGCGTATCTCGGCTATTCTTAAAATTATTTTTAATGGGTTTATTGTTAGGCATAAAAGCATATAGATAGTTATTAAAACTGCCAAATTCTTTTTGTATTTCAAGGAATAGCTGAGCATTTTTTACCGCAGATTTTACCTTTAAACGATTGCGGATAATTCCAGGATCTAGTAAAATAAGCTCAATTTCAACATCCGTAAATACTGCAACTTTCTCAACATCAAAATCGGCGAAAAGCCCTTTATAATTTTCTCTTTTCCGTAAAATAGTAATCCAACTTAATCCCGCTTGCGCTGATTCTAAAACCAAAAATTCAAAGAATATTTTATCATCATGTACTTCCTTTCCCCACTCTTCATCGTGATATTTTATATACAAATCATCCTTACCGCACCAATGGCATCTTTTAATTTCTTTCATTTTAATAACCTTATGGAATAATTTTTGTTTATTCTATTAACCCGAATATAAATTTATGGCTAATATTTTTTCAAAAGTTAAAAAAGGTTACGAAATATTTAAAAGTATTGATTTAGCACAACTAGAAGCACTTTCTAAAAGAGTTGATTTACAGGAAATGATGAATGCTTTTGGCAAATTAGACGACCAACAATTAATGGGTCTACAAAAGATGCTGAAAAGTGGGACTAAAAAACATAAAGAATTACCCCCTATTAATGGAGATTTTTATGAGTTATCCGATTCACTTTCTGCTGAAGACCGAGAACTGCAATTAAAGGTTAGGGCATTTTTAGAAAAAGAAGTGAAACCGATAGTTAACGATTATTGGCTAAAAGATAAATTCCCCCATGAACTGATTCCGAAACTAGCAGAACTTAACATTTGCGGCTTAACATACGATGGTTATGGTTGCCCAAATCGTTCTTTTTTAATGGAAGGGATTATTGCCTCTGAAATGGGAAGGATTGATGCTTCAATAGCGACTTTCTTTGGTGTACAAAGCGGCTTGGCCATGGGTTCTATTTATATCTGCGGATCAGACGAGCAAAAGCAACGTTGGCTACCAAAAATGCAAAGAATGGAATTGATTGGTTCTTTTGGACTGACCGAACCTGAAGTTGGATCAGCTGTTGCCGGAGGATTAACCACAACTGCAAAAAGGATTGGCGATAAATGGGTTTTAAACGG
>JACMNZ010000394.1 GCA_014378285.1 Pseudopedobacter sp. | reverse complement strand
TAACTTAAAGTCGCCGGTTTTAAATTTTTATCTTGCTGTTTTTTAGAAACTAAACTTGCTGTTGCTTGGTTTAAAGCCTTAACTTTATCACTAAAATCGCCTTTAAGGGTTAATCTTAACTTGTTAATCTGCTCTAAAGTGTCGTCAATTTCATCAGGGATGTTTTCGTTTAAAACTTCTTTAATCCGTTTTGCAACAGTTGGCGATTTCCCGTTGGTAGAAATAGCAATTTTTAAATTCCCCTTTTTAACTATTGATCCTAAATAAAAGTCGCAAAGTTCTGGGGTATCTGCTACATTTAAAAGCAAGCCTTTTTCCTTTGCTATTTTGCGGATGTATTCATGAAGTTCGCGGTTATCTGTAGCTAAAATTACCAGTTCCACGTCATTCAAATCTTCATCCTTAAACTTGCGTTCAATAATGTTAACCGATGGATGATGAACTACTAATTCCTTTAACTCTGGTAAAAAACGATCGGCAACCACATTCACTTTAGCTTTTGGCGAATTACCTAATAAGGCACTCAATTTTTCGAGACCTACATTGCCGCCACCAACCAATAAGGTTTGGAAGTTTTGTAGCTTCAAGAAAACCGGAAACAATTCGTTTCCATTTCCCTGATCTTTGGTTTCATTGTCGTTATTCTGCGTCAACAAATTCATAAGAAGCCAAAATAGGTTGAAAAGTTGGATGCAGACTAACTACTTCGCCAATTACTATTATCGCAGGAGCACCAATTTTGTTCTCCTCAATTTGCTCTACAATGGTATTCATCACACCAACTGCAGCTTTTTCTTTTGGGGTAGAGCCATTTTGGATAATAGCAACTGGTAATCTGCCTAAACCGTTGTTCTTATAAATCGCAACAATTTCTTTAATTTTATTTACACCCATTAATATTACAACAGTAGCTTTGGTTTTAACAGCAACTTGTAAATCGTTAGAGATTTCTCCATTAGCTTTAGTGCCTGTAATTACCCAAAAACTTTCGCTTAAACCACGATGTGTTAAAGGAATTCCTTGCAAAGCAGGAACGGAAATAGCGCTAGAAATACCGGGGATTACTTCGGTTTGAATGTTGTAAGAATGCGCAAAATCAATTTCTTCGTAACCTCTTCCAAAAACAAATGGGTCGCCACCTTTTAAGCGTACAACATAGCCGTATCTTAAAGCGCTATCAACCAAAAGTTGGTTAATTTCTTCTTGTTTTAATGAATGTTGTCCTGCTCTTTTCCCTACAAATATTTTGATGGCATTTTCTGGTGCCATTTCTAATAAAGCTTCGTTAACTAAGGCATCATATAATACAACCTCGGCTTTAGCCAAAGCTTTTGCACCTTTTATGCTGATTAAATCCGCATCGCCAGGACCGGCACCAATTAAAGTTATTTTAGGTTCTAATACCATTTGTTATGCTAATTCTGGGTTTGGTCTAAAAGCTTTTACCTTAGTTAAAAAATCGTTTGCTTCTGCTAAATAAACCTCGGCGAAAGCGGAAGAAGGTTCATTTTGGTTGATTTGCAAAACCAAATCGTTAAAGCTTGGGATATTGAATTCTGCTGCAAAATGCTCATCAAAAGCTTTAATCACGCCAGTTTGGGTACTCTGATTAACGCCTTTATCCAAAAGCAATGCTTTTGCCCCGCTAACCATCGTATTGTAAGTATGGTAAATAGCATCAGCCCAGGCTTTATCATCGTAAGCTTCATTAGCCCATCCAAACTTTTCTTCAGACTCGTAAATTAACGTTGCTACTAAATCAATCACTACTCCGGCACATTCGCCAACTCCAATTGCTGTAACAAAAGTTTCCTCATGCCCCCAATCTACAAATTCATCATCTTTTATATCAGATTGGTCTGCAATTGGTTTTAACAATTGATAGAAATAATCTTTCCCTAATTCATCATAATAAGTATGAAAGTTTTGATAGAAATCAGCTTTCATCTTATAATCATCCAAGATTGCTCTCAAAACATGAGGGGCTCTTTTAGATGGAACTTTTAAAACTTTATCTGCAACTCTTCCAACTCCATTGCCAACAATTCCACCTCCTAACAACACTTGGACAGAAGGCATCACTTTTCCGTTTACTTTCATAGAACTTCCGTGAAAACCGATATGTGCCAAACCATGCTGACCGCAGCTGTTCATACAGCCACTAATTTTTATCTTGATTTCTTTATCTTCTATAAAATCCGGATACTCATTGTAAATTACAGATTCTAAAACTCTTGACAGTTCCATTGAATTAGAAATTCCAAGATTACAAGTATCTGTTCCTGGACAAGTGGTTACATCGGCAACGCTATCAAAACCGGGCGTAGCTAAATTCAATTTATCTAAAGCCAAAAAAAGATTTGGCAAAGCTTCGGGCTTAACAAATTTTAATAGCAAGCCTTGGTTTATGGTTATTCTGATTTCATCTGCCACTAAATCTTTTATAGCAGCTACAAGCTTTCTGGCTTGGCCGGTTGGAATGTCTCCTGTTTGTACTTTAATATAAACCCCATAAAAATTATCTTGCTTTTGCTCGAAAGTATTAGTCGCAGTCCATAGATCGTAAGCCAATTTCTTTTCTTTTGGAATAGCTAAAGTTTCTATTTTTGCCTTTGGGATTTGAGGTTGGGTAAGTGAATTGCGATTTATTTTAAATGTTTTTGATTTGTTAGCAATTTGTTCTTCCGCAACTAATCGCATCACTTCGTCAAGTCCTATTTTATTGACCAGAAATTTTAAACGAGCTTTATTCCTATTATTCCTCTCCCCGTTTCTGTCAAAAACTCTCAAAACCGACTCTGCAAAAGGAATAATCAAATCCTCATGTAAAAATTCATAAACAACATGTGCCAAAGAAGGTTGCGCTCCCAAACCACCTCCCAAAACAACTTTAAAACCTCTTATTTCTTCTCCATTTTCTTGCTTTACTTTCGGAATAAAACCTAAATCGTGGATAAAAGAAAAAGCAGTATCAGCTTCGCTCGATGAAAAGGAAAATTTTATCTTTCTGCCCATTTCTTGGCATATCGGATTTCTTAAAAAATATTCAAAAAAAGTTTGTGCATAAGGCGAAACATCAAAGGGTTCTGCAGGATCAATCCCAGCAGTTGGTGAAGCGGTCACGTTTCTTACGGTATTTCCACAAGCTTCGCGTAACGTAATATCATCTTGTTCTAGTTGTTCCCAAAGTTGAGGTGTTCTATCTAAACTAACGTAGTGAATTTGTATATCCTGACGAGTAGTTAAATGCAAATTTGAAGAAGCGTATTCGTCCGATACATCAGCTATTTTAAGAATCTGCTTAAAAGTAACTTTCCCGAAAGGCAATTTAATACGTACCATTTGCACACCCACTTGCCGCTGACCATAAACACCACGGGCCAAACGTAAGCTTCTAAACTTTTCGTCGTGGATTTTACCCTCATGAAAAGCCTTTATCTTTTTCTCAAGATCAATGATGTCTTTTTCTACTAATGGATTTTCTAATTCTGTTCTAAAACTTTGCATACATTTTTAATAAAAAAAACCCCTTCTAAATTTTGAAGAGGCTTAATTAACACACATTAAAATAGGTTTATTTTGGTGCAACACTCCCCGTATTATTTTTTTTAAACAGCATACAGCCGCAGTTTTCTATCTTTTTTTTAAATGAAAATGAAATTCTCATGCGACAAATATATATAAAGTCTATGTATTTAGTAGATTTAATTTAAAAAAGTTTTTTATAGATATTTCAATAATTATTATTGAGTTTAATGAAGTGAATATATGAAGTCACAATCTGTGGTCTGAAACAATCAAAATGTTAATTATACTTGATTTAAAATAATTGCAT
>JACMNZ010000393.1 GCA_014378285.1 Pseudopedobacter sp. | reverse complement strand
ATTTATACCCAAAAAATTAAAGTAGATAGTGTTTTATTTATGCTAAATTTTTTTTCTATTTATTTATTGTTTACAACCTTTGAAATTTATTGTTTGTTACGTAACTTGCGCCACCAAATCAAGAAGTAAAAAACACGTAATAAATGGATTTTAGCCCCTTTTTAAATTTTAAAAATTCATCAGTAAAGGCTCTATTCGCTTTTTTCCTGCTTTTTTTATCATTTAATTCTTTCGCGAGACAAGAAAATGAGAGCGTTCAAGAAGTTGTTAAGGATGAAGTGACACAAAGTTCTCATGAAGCTAAAGAAGAAAAATTTGACCCAACAGTTATAATTTTAGAGCATATTGGTGATTCTCATAGTTGGCATTTATGGGGACATACTTCTATTCCTTTACCTGTTATTTTATATACTCCTTCTGGTTTAGAAATTTTTTCTTCTGCAAATCTTCTTAACGAACATCACGAAGCAATTCCTTTTCAAGGAAAAAATTACACTTATTTAAATGAGGAAGAACACATTGTTGCTTTGGGTAGCGATGGTAAAGTTGATGAGGCTGTTTCTTCTAAAATTATAGATTTTTCTATCACTAAAAACGTAGCTGCTTTATTTATTTCTGTAATTGTAATATTATTAATTTTTACAAGCGTTGCTAGTGCTTATAAAAAACGTGTAGGTAAAGCACCTAAGGGCTTACAATCTTGGGTCGAGCCAATTGTTGTTTTTGTTAGAGATGATATTGCTAGACCTAATATTGGTTATAAATTTGAAAGATTTATGCCTCTTTTATTAACTGTGTTTTTCTTTATCTGGATAAATAACATGATGGGCTTAATCCCTGTTTTCCCTGGTAGTGCAAACGTTACGGGTAATATTGCGGTAACTATGGTTCTCGCATTCATAGTATTGGTTATTGTTAATATTAATGGTAATAAATATTATTGGAGCCATATTTTTAAGCCTGATGTTCCTTTTTGGTTATTGCCAATTATGTGGGTAGTAGAGATTATTGGAGTTTTCTCTAAGCCTTTTGCATTGATGATTCGTTTATTTGCAAACATTACAGCAGGGCACATTATCGTTTTAAGTTTAATATCATTGATATTTATTTTTAAAACATTGGCTATTGCGCCAGTTTCAATCGCATTCGTGTTATTTATGGATGTATTAGAGTTATTGGTTGCATTTTTACAGGCCTTTATTTTCACGATGTTAACCGCCTTGTTTATTGGAACTGCGGTAGAAGAGCATCCCCATTAAAAAAAGAAGAAAGAGTAAAGATACAAGACTATTAGATATTGAAATTTTGCTCTCTTAAAAAAGAAACATTTTGTTTAACAATCATATAATAAATTAAAATAGTTATGGTAGGTTCAATCGCTGCAATTGGTGCAGGTTTAGCAGTTATCGGTGCAGGTATCGGTATTGGTCAAATTGGTGGTAAAGCAATGGAAGGTATTGCTCGTCAGCCAGAGGCTGCTTCAAAAATTCAAACTGCCATGATCATCGCAGCAGCCCTTGTAGAAGGTGTTGCTTTGTTTGGTGTGGTAGTAGCTCTTTTAGGTAATAACGTAGGAGCTTAAGAATTACAAGATCAGAAATGTAACGATTGGTTGCATTTCTGATTTTTAAATATGATTAAACATTAAATTATTATAGCAATAAAATGGATTTAGTAACCCCGAGTATTGGACTAGTTTTTTGGACTGCAATTTCATTCCTGATACTTTTAGTATTGTTAAAAAAATTGGCTTGGAAACCTATGTTAGCTGCCATTCATGAGCGTGAGCGTTCTATTGAAGAAGCTTTAAATAAAGCCGATTTAGCTAGAGAAGAAATGGCTCGCTTATCAAGTGAAAACGAAACTTTATTGAAGCAAGCTAGAGTAGAGCGTGACGAGATCTTAAAAGAAGCCAAAGAAATTAAAGATCAAATTGTTTCTGATGCCAGAATTGCAGCACAAGAAGAAGGAAACAAAATGATTGAAAAAGCTAAAGTAGAAATCAATAACCAAAAGGTTGCTGCTTTAAGAGAGGTAAAAAATCAAGTTGCTTCTTTGTCTTTAGATATTGCAGAAAAAGTATTGCGTAAGCAGTTTAACGATAAACAAAAACAAGATGCTTTAGTTAGCGACTTGTTAAACGATGTGAAATTAAATTAGCAGTTAAGTTATAAGTAGTAAGTTATAGGTTAAAGTAAGGAGTGAAAACTTAAGACTTAAAACCTAAAACCTTTAACTAAAGAAAATGTCAGAAATTAAAGTAGCATCACGATACGCAAAGTCTCTTTTAGATTTAGCTTTAGAGCAAAACGCTTTAGAGGAAATAAAAGACGATATGCAACTTTTTGTGGATACATTAAGGAAAAATACAGAATTACAAGCGGTTGTGAAAAATCCAATTATCCCTCTAGGTAAAAAGAACGCAATTCTTAAAGCTCTTTTTGGCGATAAAATACACAATACAACAGCTGCTTTTTTAAAGATCGTAATTGATAAAGGCAGGGCAGAGATTATTTATGGGGTTGCAAAAGAGTTTTTACGAGCATACAACGTCTACAAAAATATTGTTACTGCTAAAATTGTTTCGGCCGCACCATTAAGTGATGATGCTAGAACTGAAATCATTAATAAAGTAAAAGCAGTTACAGGTGGTGAGGTTAAATTAAAAGAAACCGTAGATGCAGATTTAATTGGAGGTTTTATTTTAACAGTTGGTGATAAGCAATTTGACACTAGCATTGCTGCAAGTTTAGCAAGAGTAAAAAAAGAATTTTCTAAAAAAATAATAGCCTAAATTTATATCCGGATAGTTATCTGGAAAAATTAAAATAGAGACAGTCCGCCACAACTGGCAGATTTTAAAAAATAAATAAAATAAATAAAATAAAATGGTAGAGGTAAGACCAGATGAAGTTTCGGCAATTTTACGTCAGCAATTATCAGGCTTTAAGTCAGAAACTGAGTTAGAAGAGGTTGGTACAGTACTCCAAGTGGGTGACGGTATTGCCCGTGTTTATGGTTTAACAAAGGTACAAGCCGGTGAGCTGGTTGAATTTGAATCGGGCTTACAAGGTATCGTTTTAAACTTAGAAGAAGATAACGTTGGTGTGGTTTTGTTAGGTCAATCTGACGAAATTAAAGAAGGAGATACCATTAAACGTACAAAACGTATTGCATCTATTAATGTAGGTGAAGGTATGTGTGGACGTGTGGTTAATACTTTGGGTGTTCCAATTGATGGTAAAGGGCCAATTGCTGGTCAAACTTACGAGATGCCCTTGGAGCGTAAAGCGCCAGGTGTTATCTACCGTCAGCCAGTTACCGAACCATTACAAACGGGTATCAAAGCAATTGATGCGATGATTCCAATTGGACGTGGACAACGTGAGTTGGTTATTGGCGATCGTCAAACTGGTAAATCTGCAGTTTGTATTGATACAATTATCAACCAAAAAGAATTTTATGATGCAGGTGAGCCTGTATTTTGTATATATGTTGCCATTGGGCAAAAAGCGAGTACAGTTGCTAACGTTGTTAAAGCGTTAGAAGAAAAAGGTGCAATGGCTTACACGGTTATTGTTGCTGCTTCT
>JACMNZ010000061.1 GCA_014378285.1 Pseudopedobacter sp. | reverse complement strand
GCACTATCAATTTAAACGAATATCTTATAAAAAGACCTCTTAAAATATTAAAAAAATTAAAGTTTATCATGAACAAAGAACATACGCAATTTCCTAAAATCATCATTATTGGTGGTGGATTTGGTGGCATACAATTAGGTAAAAAACTTAAAGATACAGAAACTGAAATCTTAATGGTAGATAGACATAACTATCATACATTTCAACCTCTTTTGTACCAAGTAGCCACTGGCGGTTTAGAACCAGATTCTATTGCTTTCCCCTTAAGAAAGGTTTTTAGATCACAAAAAAACCTTAATTTTAGGGTTGCAGATGTTAAGGAAATTCAAGCAGAGAACAAAAAAATTATTACGGATATTGGAGATTATGATTATGATTATTTGGTAATTGCAACCGGTTCTGAAACTAATTTTTTTGGCCAAGATGAGATAAAGCGTTTTTCTATGCCCATGAAAACCGTTCCTGAGGCTTTAAATTTACGCTCTTTAATTATTCAAAATTTTGAGGAAGCTTTAGTTGAAAAAGACCCAGAAAAAAAGCAAGCCTTAATGAATTTTGTGATTGTAGGTGGCGGGCCTACTGGTGTGGAAACGGCGGGTGCCTTATCTGAACTGAAGAATCATGTTTTAATTTACGATTATCCAGAACTGGATATTCAAAAAATGAATATTTATTTAATTGAGGGTGGTGAGCGAATATTATCTCCGTTTTCTGAAGAAGCATCTTCAAAAGCCAAAGAATTTTTACAGAATATGGGGGTAAACGTGATGGAAAATATTAAAGTAAATCATTATGATGGTTATTTTGTAACTTATAATAATACCCAAACTATACCCACAAAAGGTGTTATTTGGAGCGCAGGAGTAAAGGGAGCAATAATTCCAGGTTTGGATAAAGCTGAAGTTGTGCGAGGGGGAAGATTAAAAACTACAAATTATAACTTAATAGAAGGTTACGATAACATTTTTGCCATAGGCGATATTGCTTACATGGAAACTAAAGATTATCCTCACGGGCATCCAGGTGTTGCCCAAACTGCTATACAACAGGGTAAACAGTTAGGAGAAAACTTATTACGCATCATTAATAAAGAAAAACCACACCCTTTTGATTATCATGATAAAGGTTCTATGGCCACGGTTGGCAGAAACAAAGCGGTGGTAGATCTAAGTTTTTGGAAGTTCCAAGGTTTTTTTGCTTGGTTAACTTGGATGTTTGTTCACCTTTTATTTTTGGTAGGTTTTAAAAACAAAGCTGTAACGCTTATTAACTGGATAATAAATTATTTTAGTTATGATAGAGGTTCTAGGGTAATTATCAGGAAATTTGATAGGGATAGAATGACAGAAGAGCAGAAAGCCATTTAATTGTTGAAGAATTCCTAAAGCAAAAAAAGAACTACTACCATTTATTTTGGCAGTAGTTCTTTTTAAAAAATCTTTTTGATTAGCCCTTAATTTCTCAGAACTTATAATTGTAACCTAATCTAAAAACTTGAGTTTCTTTATAATCGGTACTGTTATATCTAAAACCATTTCCAATAATATTTCTATCGATAATCATCGTATTTAAAACATCAGTAGCATTTAAGAAAAGCTCACCTTTACCATTTTGTATTCCCTTCTTAATACCAAAATCTAAAGAAAAACGACCTCCAATTTTACCCTGCGGAATAATATCTGGTGCCAAATAAATGGCAGAAACTTGAGCGTTCAAATTATTGGCAAAATTTAAAGTCTGGTTTATTTTAAAATTACCAGATATGATGCTTTGTTGCTTTGCCGAAAAAGTATTTGGAGTTGGGTAAAGGTTTAAAACACTAAAAGCATTTATCTGATTTCTATAGGTATTGATGTTTATATCGAACTCGTATAACTTTGATATTTCTTGCGATAAAATCATCTCTAAACCAGTATTAAAACTTTTACCAGCATTTTGGAAAATATCATAAATCAAATTACTGTTTGGCGCAATACTAGAAATACGGGTGATAGTACCTTGCACAAAACGATGGTATGCCGCTGAATATAAATAACCGCTGCTCCAACTGGTTTTGTTTCCTAACTCTATAGAATTTGTAAATTGGGGTCTTAAAGCCGGATTACCAACTTTTATAATTTCGGCATCATCATATTTAGGGAAAATCCTAATATCAACTTCATTTGGCCTATCAACCCTTCTGTTATAAAATAACGAAAGCTTATTTCTATCGCTTAATTTATATCCTAATCTGGCATTTGGAAAAGGTTGTGTGTATTGGTAGCTATCGCTTTTATAGGTATTATGATCTGGATTAACATTGTACTGAATCCTTACATATTCTACCCTTAAACCTAATTCTACATCCCATTTAGGGCTTTCAAAAATATAGTTTCCGTAAACCGCAGGAATCAGTTCTTTATAAGTTGCAGCACCGCCCGCATCAAAATCTATCACAGAATTTACACCCGGTTTAAAAAGCATATTTGTTGGTATATTTCTGTTTCGCAACTTTACACCCGTTTCAATCTTTCCATATTTTAAGGGTTTTGTATAATCGAAAGAGAAATCATAAACCTGTTCATCAGATAATAATTTAAAAGCATCTGTTCCGGTGGTTGTTGGCAAAAAATTATCATAAAAATATTGCTCGTCTTCCCTATGGAAAGTATAATTTAAGCCTAATTTATAATTATGACCAGCTTCCTTAAATTGATGTTGATAAACAGCGGTAGCCATTACTGTAGTTTTAATCTCGTCTTCTAAGAACTGCCATAATCTTTGTCTTTGCGAAAAATCTGCATTAAAAAAAGGTTGGTCTCCCCTATCAATTATTTTTTCACTACCAAACATTGTAGATACAGTAAAAGTATTATTCTCATTAATGAGGTAATCTATCCCGACTTTTGACGTAAAAAAATTGGTGTTCCTGTTTCTTTTTAATTGCTGATTAATCACTTCTCCACCATCATAAATTCTACTCACAAATTCATTTTTATTTAAAGTTTGAGTGTATAAATTATCAGCCTGAAGAAAGGCATTAATTTTATTTTTTCTGTAATTTAATGATAATGAAGGATTTATTTTTGGTGTAAAACTATATTGAGGTCTTATGGAAGGTAAGTTCTGCTTACGTTCCCATAGTGACCCTACTCCACTTGTAAAACCTATTTTACCATTAAAACCTTCATTTTTATTTTTTTTCATGATGATATTGATAATCCCACCATTTCCATTAGCATCATATTTTGATGAAGGATTATTGATGATTTCTATCTTATCAATTGCCGAAGATGGAATATTATCTAAACCAGATTGATTCCCGAAACCTGTTAAGGCCGTTTGTTTACCATCAATCAAGACAATAATTTTATCATTTCCCCTTAATTGCACTTTTCCATCCTGTACGGTTACACCAGGTAAGTTTGACATTGTTTGTAAAACAGATCCACCGCTTTGACTGATGTTATCATCCACAGAAAATGTTTTTTTATCCATTTTATTACTAACCTCATCTTGCTTTGCCGTTACTACAACTTCGTTTAAAGTTTTAATAGATTCTTGAAGTTCTATAGTTGATAAATCTAAAAACTCTGTTAAATCGCCCACATAAACTGGTTGTTGTTTAGTTAGATAACCAATAAAGGAAAATTCTAAAAAGTAATTGTTAGGTTTTATATTGGCGATTGAGAATCTTCCCTCTTCATTACTAACTGTTCCGGTTACAAATGCACTATCTTTTACTGTTTTTAAAACAACATTGACAAATGGTAGGGCAATTTGACTTGTTTTATCTTTTAAACTACCAGAAACAGTAACAGATTTCACTTGCGAAAATGAATTGATAGATAGAAAAGAAAACATGAACAATAATAGTAGTGTTTTTTTTAATATAGTAACAAGTTTTTGCTTTAACATTTTCATTGAATTGATTTATACAACAAAAGTGCAGTAGGATTTAGCAGGAATTTTGAATTTTTGGATTAAACTAAAGAATTCTAACTTTTTTTAAAAAATTATTTACTGTTAACCTATTCAGGATTATTTTTTAAATCTTATAAAGAATGAATGTAATAAGTTTTCAAAATCATATTCAATTAACCAATGGTAACGGTTACAAATTTCTTTAACTATAGAAAGTCCCAAACCACTATTAGTATTTTCAGTATTTGCGATAACAAAACGTTTAAAAACAGATTGGGTGTCCAATTTGGTTAATCCCGAATTAGATAATGTCAACAAATCATCAGCGTACTTTATGGTTATTTCGCCACTAACTATATTATGGATAATTGCATTGATCAACAAGTTATTCACCAATATTTCTATTAATGTTCTGTTACAAATAATCTTCTCTTCCGACTGGATTTCGACATGAATTTTGATCTTTTTTGCACTTATATAATCAGAAAGCAGTTCTAAATTTTCTTTGATGAGGTTTGGCAAATCTATATGATCAGTTTCTGAAAACTGGTTGTTTTCTATTTTCGCCAACAACAATAGATTTTTATTAATCCTAGAAATCCTTCCTAAAGGAATATGTATGGTGTTAATAATGTCTAATTGTTTTTTGGTGAGTTCTCCATTTTGCAAAAACAGCTCGATTTTAGATTTTAAAATCGCTAAAGGTGTTTGTAATTCATGTGATGCGTTTTCTATAAATGTTTTTTGCTGATCAAAAACAGAAACATTTTTTTCTATAAGATGAGTTATCTCTTTATTCAGTTTTTGAAATTCCTCAATATTAGAATCTTCAAAGTTTATAGTTTTATGTTTCAGTAAATCAAACTCCCCTAGCCTATCAAAAGTATGTTGAAAAGGTTGCCATATAATTTTTGCTATTCTTTTATTAAGTATGATGAAACCAATTACCAATAAACTAAAGAAAATAAAAGTTACCAACGCAATTGCCAAAAGCGTTTCTTCTACCTCTTCAACATTTGTTTCAACCGTTAAATGGTAAGGTTTGCCAGCAATTATAATCACAGATGATAAACCTCTAAAACGATCAATAACTGGTTTTTCGGAATAATCGCTTTTTCTGACGACGGTATATATACTATCCTTAAAATTTGTACGATTATCTGCAACAGCTAATTTGGTTCCCGGTTGCAAAACATTCCAAATAGAAAGTATATCCGCTAGTTCTGTTTCGTTTAATTTTACGTCCTTAAAACGTGTTTCTACACGTTTTTTAATGATATGATTATGTTCGTCTAATTCGTTTAGCCATATGTAATCAACCACTAAATAATAAAACGGAATGCTACAAACCAATACAATCAGAGAATAGATTGTATATGCTTTTAATGGCTTATTTAATAGTTTACTTACCCTTCCCATTTGTATCCTGTACCATAAATAGTCTTTAAATAATTACCACAACCTGCATCATTTAACTTTTTCTTCAGGTTTTTCACATGGGCATAAACAAAATCGTGGTTATCAAACATATCTGCTATATCACCTGATAAATGTTCTGCCAAAGCATTTTTGGCTATTACCTTATTTTTATTGCCAATAAAGAAAAGCAGTAATTCATATTCTTTT
>JACMNZ010000392.1 GCA_014378285.1 Pseudopedobacter sp. | reverse complement strand
GTTTTTAAGATGCTCTTTTTTAATTCTCTTTTGACAATAAGGACATTTCTTCCAAGCCGTTTTAGGAGCCTCATCTCCACCAATATGTATGTATTTGGATGGAAATAAAGCCATTACTTCTGTGAGCACATCTTCTAAAAAATCAAAAGTCTGGTCTTTACCAGCACAATATATATCAGGAAAAACACCCCATTTATCCGCTGCTATAAATGGACCAGGGTTGTCACCACAGGCTAATTCTGGATAGGCAGATAAAGCTGCTAAAGAATGTCCTGGCATTTCAATTTCGGGGATAACGTTGATGTATTTTTTATCTGCATAAGCCACCACTTCATTTACTTCTTCTTGTGTATAATAACCGCCATATGATTTTCCATCAAACCACTGCGGCATCCTGTCATGATAATTACCAATCAAAGTTTGATCTCTATATCCACCAATTTCAGTTAATTTCGGATATTTTTTGATTTCAATCCGCCAACCTTGATCATCGGTTAAGTGCCAATGAAAATTATTGAGTTTATACATCGCCATTAAGTCGATATATTTTTTAATAAAATCTACTGTAAAAAAATGTCGAGACACATCTAAATGTAATCCGCGATAAGCATATCTGGGCTGATCATCAATTGAACATTGAGGGATTTGATGCGTTTCGAGATTATTTAAATACAATTGAGAAAGGGTTTGCATCGCATAAAAAACACCTTTTGATTTACCTTTTAAAGAAATATTTTTTTCATTGACTTCCAAAGTGTAAGCTTCTTCTCCCAAATCGTTACTATTAACAGAGTTAAAAGAAATCATGCTTTCTGGCGCAACAATAAATGCTTTAGCAATAACTAGATCGTAGCCATCGCGTTCTTTTACCAAATCTCTAAAAAGCTCGGCAATTTTACGATCGGCTTCATTTTCAAACTGTAAGGCAGTTTTAGCGGTCAACTTAAAATAGCCAGATTTTACCGTTACGTTTTGTGGAGCTGGGATAATACCTAAATTAGGATCAGACTGTTGAGCGCTGAGCCCTAAAACTTGCAGACTTATTAAAAGTGTAAAAAATAAACGCATCATCATAAATTTGTGTGTATTTCAAATCTATGAAAATAAATAATAGGGCTGAAGTGAAAAGCTTTTTATTTGAATAAGATACCTACTCTTTTGCCTGAAAAGTTTTCGATTAAAGGTTTGAAAATCAACTTAGCATTTTCTTTGGTTTTAGATAAAATCTGCATTTCATTTGCACTCTTAACCAATTGCTGTTCAGCAATTTTATAAATATCTTCTACCATATCTTTGGTATCAGAAGGGAACCACACACCAGAAACGTCATATACTTTCGATTTTTGATGATCGATTTTAGAATAGCAAATTTCTGGAGCGGGTAATGATATAGTGATAGAATCTTCCCCAAATTGGATGTCGCTTTTCTTAACTTTAGTTAAATCTATACATCCAGCGACTTCACCTACCGCAACAAAAAGAATCCTTTGATCAGGTAAAACTCTTCTGGTTTGCTTTTTTTCAACCACGTCTTTCATGGAATATTTTACCAGTTCGAGCTTTCCCATGTTTGTGATTTTACTCACCATAACATCCTGATTAAGAATAGTCTCAGATTTGAAAATAAGATTTTTGAAATAAAAAAAACCAAAAATAAGAATCCCTATTATACCAAGAATTAAAACTAAAGAAATATTGAATCTCGACTTCATATTATTACATTAACAAAAAACATAATAATATGTTGATTATTATTTACTTAAGCAAATTCTTTAGCTGCCAAAAAGCGTTCTGCTTCTAAAGCAGCCATGCAACCTGTTCCTGCTGCTGTTACTGCTTG
>JACMNZ010000060.1 GCA_014378285.1 Pseudopedobacter sp. | reverse complement strand
CTAAGAGGAAAAACGGTATTCTCAAATTAAACAACTTAAAAAAAATCGAAAAACTAGATAAACTAATTCATCAATATCCTGAGTTTGGTAAATCGCTTTCTATTAATAACGTCTTAAAATACACTTCACAAACTTTTTATAATGGCAACCCTGAATTTTATAGGCTCCCAAATGAGATGGAGAAAAATTTTATTTTACTATACGTTGCCAACACAGGTAAGCAAGGTAATTTAATGAATAATTTTTTAGATGAGGATAAGCAAACTACCAGGATAACTTTCCAAATGAAAGACATTGGTTCTGAAAAAGTGAATCAATTATTAATAGATTTAAAACCTAAAGTTGATGCTATTTTTAATCCTGAAAAGTATAATGTAAAAATTACTGGCCCTGTTATAATGTATGTTAAAGGAACAAATTACCTTATAAAAAACTTAAGAGAGAGCCTGCTTTTGGCGATATTTTTAATAGCATTTATTATGTTATTATTATTTAGGAGTTTTAAAATAATCATCATCTCCTTAATCCCAAATTTAATTCCATTGTTTATAACCGCAGGTTTAATGGGATATTTTGGGTTGGCCTTAAAACCATCAACAGTTTTAATATTTAGTATCACATTAGGAATAGCCACCGATCAAACTATTTATTTCTTAATTAGGTATAATCAAGAATTAGTACAAGCAAATTTTTCTACCATAGAAATAATTTCAAAAACCATTAAAGAAACTGGTTTAAGTATGATTTATACGACAATAATATTGTTTTTTGGATTTGGAGTTTTTGTCTTTTCAACCTTTGGAGGTACAGTAGCTTTAGGAACTTTATTGGCTATTACGCTTGTACTATCTATGCTATTTAATCTGATATTTTTACCAGCGTTACTCAGTAGCATTAAAAAAGACTGACTTTAATTTTAAGCAGATTTTTTCTTTTCTCCGTATCTTCTAAACATGAAAAACATATAAAGAATCATGGCAACAGAGATGGTAAACATGCCAATTCCCATAATAAACTTACCATAATCATTATTAAAGAAATAAAGTGCAAATCCAATTGCGGTAATGATTAATCCTATTTTAAAAGTTGGGATAGATTTACGTAACATGATGTTGTTTATACCATTTACAGCAAAATCTTTACCAAAATAATTATTTAGGTTTTCTGTTTCTTTTTCTTAGCAGCAGGAAATAAAATATTATTCAAAATTAAACGGTAACCTGCCGAATTTGGGTAAAGATTTAAGTCTGTAGGAGGATCACCAACCATGTGCTGATAATCCTCAGGATCGTGGCCGCCATAAAAAGTCCAAGAACCTTTTCCAAAATTACTATGAATATATCTCGCTTCGCCAGCTGATTTTAATTCTCCTAAAACTAACACATCTGGCTTGATCAATGACTTTTTGAATGCAGTTGTTTGTCCCATAAAACCTTTAATTACTTTTTCATGATCTTGTGTAAGCATGGTTGGCACTACATCCCATTTCGCAGAAAAATCGAACAAAGTAAAATAATCTCTCGTTTTATCTACTTGCCTAGTATTTGTAACATCAATATCAGAAAACTCATAATTCATAGGATTCATATCTAACTTGAAATCCTGAAATGCAAATGTTTGACTAAAATCAAGTTTAGATTGCGCATTTAAAGTAACACCATCGCCATCAAACATGCGTTCGCAAATATCAATTCCTGCGGCAGAAAGTGCAATATCAAAACTATCAGTTCCAGAGCACATGGCAAATAAAAATCCACCACCACTACAAAAAGCTCTAATTTTTTGTGCCACCGCAAGTTTCATTTGCGAAACTTTATCAAAACCCAGTTTTTTCGCCATGGCTTCTTGATTTCTCACATCTTCCTGATACCAACTCGCCCCTCTATAATTTGCCCAAAACCGGCCATATTGTCCAGTAAAATCCTCATGATGTAAATGCAGCCAATCATATTCAGGGAGTTTGCCACCAACAACTTCCTCATCATAAATCACATCATAAGGGATTTCTGCATATTTCAAAACCATGGTAACGGCATCATCCCAAGGTAGTTTGCTTTTTGGCGAATAGACTGCGATTTTGGGCACTTTCTCTAGCTTAACCAAATCCATATTCACTTCTGGATTACCTATTTCCGTTAAAATTGCATTAACTTTTGCATCTGCAATCACATTATAGCTCACGCCCCTAATCTTCAATTCATTTTCAATATTTTGGTTGTAATCAATTAAGAAACTACCTCCTTTATAATTCAAGAGCCAATCAACCGTTATCCCTTTTTGTAAAGCATAAAAAGCAATTCCATAAGCTTTTAAATGGTTTCTTTGCTCCTCATCCATATTGATTAAGATGGATGCTGCAAAGCTTTTAAAGCATAAAAAAAGAATGATAATGAGTAACGATGTTTTTTTCATTTCCCCTAATTTAAGGATAAAGCATTAAAACGTTTAGCATCCCTAAAAATTTTGTTAATTTTGCAAATCAAAAAGATAAAAACATGAGTAAAGCAATAATAAAAACTGCCAAAGGCGATATGACCGTAGAATTTTACGACAATGACGCTCCAAAAACAGTAGAGAATTTTAAAAAATTAGCGAAAGAAGG
>JACMNZ010000391.1 GCA_014378285.1 Pseudopedobacter sp. | reverse complement strand
ATTAGCTTGTTTAACAGATTTAATAGACGCTTATCAGCCTAAGGAGCTGGTTTTTTTAGGTGATCTTTTTCATAGCGATATCAATAATGATTTTGTTTGGTTTCAATTATGGCGAGAAATGCACCAAAAGGTTTCAATGACTTTAATAAAAGGTAACCACGATATTTTACCTCCGCACTTTTATAAACAAATGAAATTAGACGTTGTGAATGTAATGTGTATCGGTGAATTTGACCTCTATCATGATTTGCCAAAAAATCCACAAAAAAGATATGTTTTATCGGGACACATTCATCCTGGAGTTAAGATACATGGAAAAGCAAGACAAATCATAACATTAGCCTGTTTCTATTTCGGTCCAAATAACGCTGTGTTGCCTGCTTTTGGTAAATTTACAGGTAAAGCAATAATAAAATTAAAAGAAGGAGAAATAAGCTTTGCCATTGCAGGAAAAAAAATAGTTCCTATCAAATTTAATAAATAGGTATTTATTTAAAATGTTTCTAAATAACCCTATAATTTGATTTCCTTAGCTATAATGCCATTTTTTCATTTCATATTAAATACTTTTGCAATTCTTTAGAAACCTTTAAATACCATATAATGAGTAATTTTTCTAACGCATTCTCATCAACCCTCGGGAAAAAATTGGTGATGTGTTTAACCGGATTGTTTTTAAGTTCGTTTTTAATCGTTCATTTAACCGGTAATTTACAGCTTTTTAAAAACGATAATGGATTGGCGTTTAACCAATATGCACACTTCATGACCAATTTTACACCAATAAAGGTGGTTTCTTATCTTTTGTATAGCTCTATTATCATTCATAGCGTTTGGGCAATTATCACTACACTACATAACAGAAAGGCGAGACCTCATGGTTATGCAATCAAACCAAAAGACGGTAGTATTTGGTCATCAAGAAACATGGGGATTCTAGGAACTATTCTTTTTGTGTTTATCGTGGTACATATGAGTAATTTTTGGTATCAGTATCATTGGGGGGAAACACCTTTTGTAGAGTACCGTACAGACTTAAATACCGGTGCAACTATCACTAAAGAAATCCAAGCCTCAGAATTTACAGAATATGTGAGCTATATTGATAATGGCATAGAAATCACAAAATCAAAAGATTTATATAAAGAAACTCAATTTGCTTTTCAGCAATGGTGGTTGGTTGCTTTTTATGTTTTAGGTATGGGGGCTTTATCTTTTCACTTAGTACATGGCTTTCAAAGTGCTTTCCAAACATTAGGTTGGAATCATCATAAATATCGTCCACTAGTTAAGTTTATAGGTCTTTGGGTATTTTCTATTCTGATTCCTATAGGTTTTGCTGCAATACCACTATATTTTTTTTTATTAAAATAAGCTTATAATCATGTTAAAACAATCTCTTTTAGGGTTTGTTAAACATTAAAATATACAAACAAGATGATGTTAGATGCTAAAATCCCTAGCGGCCCATTAGCCGAAAAGTGGAACAAACACAAATTCGATCTAAAACTAGTTAACCCTTCCAATAAACGAAAATACGACATCATCGTTGTTGGAACAGGACTGGCCGGTGCTTCTGCAGCAGCTTCTTTGGCAGAATTGGGTTATAACGTAAAAGCATTTTGTTTTCAAGATAGTCCAAGAAGAGCGCATTCTATCGCTGCTCAAGGCGGTATAAATGCAGCAAAGAATTATCCAAATGATGGTGACTCTGTTTTTCGTTTGTTTTATGATACCATTAAAGGTGGAGATTATAGATCAAGAGAAGGAAACGTTTATCGTTTAGCAGAAGTTTCTGTAAATATTATTGATCAATGTGTGGCGCAGGGCGTACCTTTTGCTCGTGAATACGGTGGTTTATTAGACAATCGTTCTTTTGGAGGTGCGCAAGTATCCCGAACTTTTTACGCCAGGGGACAAACCGGACAACAATTATTATTAGGAGCTTATTCTGCTTTGAACCGTCAAATCAATCTCGGTAAAGTAAAAATGTATACCCGTTCTGAAATGTTAGACGTGGTTACTGTTGATGGAAAAGCTCAAGGAATTATCACCAGAAATTTAATTGATGGTACGATAGAAAGTCATGCCGGTCATGCTGTTCTTTTATGTACTGGTGGTTACGGGAACGTATTCTATCTATCTACCAACGCAATGGGAAGTAATGTAACTGCGGCTTGGAGAGCCCATAAACGCGGTGCTTACATGGCTAATCCATGTTACACTCAAATTCACCCAACATGTATTCCTGTTTCTGGCGATCATCAGTCTAAGCTTACGCTGATGTCTGAGTCATTAAGAAATGATGGTAGAGTTTGGGTTCCTAAAACTAAGGAAATTGCTGAAAGACTTAGAAAAGGAGAGATTAAAGCTGTAGACTTAAAAGAAGATGAAAGAGATTATTTCTTAGAACGTAAATATCCATCTTTTGGTAATTTAGTTCCACGCGATGTGGCCTCAAGAAATGCAAAACAAGTTTGTGATGAGGGAAAAGGAGTTGGTAAAACAGGTTTAGCAGTTTATTTAGACTTTGCAGATTCTATTAAAAGATTAGGAGAAGATACCGTAGCAGCTAAATATGGTAACTTATTTGATATGTATCGTCAGATTACTGATGAGAACCCATATAAATTACCAATGAGAATTTACCCTGCTGTACATTATACAATGGGCGGCCTTTGGGTAGATTATAATTTGATGACTTCTATACCTGGCTTGTACGCATTGGGAGAGGCAAATTTTTCTGATCATGGCGCAAATCGTTTAGGTGCTTCTGCTTTAATGCAAGGTTTAGCCGATGGTTATTTTGTAATTCCCTATACATTAGGAGATTATTTGGCTAAAATTGGGCCAGCACCAATTGATGCTAACCGTCCGGAGTTTGCTAAAGTTAAATCTGAGGTTGAAGTCCGTGTCAAAACTTTACTTTCTTTAAGAGGAAATAAGACAGTTGATGAATATCACCGTGATTTAGGTAAAATCATGTGGGAATATTGCGGAATGTCTCGTGATGAAGAAGGACTTAAAAAAGCAAAAGGCATGATCAGCGATTTAAGAGCTGATTTTTGGAAAAACGCAATTGTTTTAGGTGATAATGAAGAAGTAAACCAATCTTTAGAAAAAGCAGGTAGAGTTGCAGATTTCTTAGAACTTGGTGAACTGATGATTGATGATGCCTTAAATAGAGACGAATCTTGTGGTGGTCATTTCAGAGAAGAATACCAGACTCCAGAAGGCGAAGCCTTAAGAAATGATGATGATTTTGCTTATGTAGCAGCTTGGGCATACACAGGGGATAATATGCCAGAAGAACTGCACAAAGAGCAATTAGAGTTTGAAAATGTTAAATTAACACAACGTAGTTATAAATAGTAGATGGTATTGGGTAATGAGATATGCGAAATCTCAATACTCAATACCCGATACTCAATACTAAAAAGAAATGAGTGGAAACATGAACCTGACGTTGAAAGTATGGCGTCAAAAGAATAGCAGTGCTTCTGGTAAATTTGTGACTTACAAAGCACCAGAGATTTCTCCTGATATGTCTTTCTTAGAAATGCTGGACGTAGTTAATGAAGGCTTGGTTAAGAAAAGTGAAGATCCAATCCAATTCGATCATGATTGTCGTGAAGGAATTTGTGGGATGTGTTCTTTGGTTATTAATGGAGAACCACACGGTCCAAAAAGGGCAACAACCACTTGTCAGCTACACATGAGGTCTTTTAATGATGGAGATACCATTGTAATTGAGCCTTTTAGAGCAGCTGCCTTTCCTGTAGTGAAAGATTTAGCGGTTAATCGTTCTGCTTTTGATAGAATTCAACAAGCTGGCGGTTACGTTTCTATAGGGACTGGTGGTGTGCCAGATGCCAATGAAATAGCAATTCCAAAAGTAATTGCTGATGAGGCCTTTAACTCTGCAACTTGTATTGGTTGTGGTGCGTGTGTTGCGGCTTGTAAAAATGCTTCAGCTATGTTGTTTGTTTCTGCAAAGATTTCACAATATGCTATGTTACCACAAGGCCAGCCAGAACGTTATGCCAGAGCAGAAGCAATGGTTTTACAAATGGACGAAGAAGGTTTTGGAGGTTGTACAAATACTTACGCTTGCGAGGCAAAATGCCCTAAAGAAATTAAGGTAACTAATATCGCTAGAATGAACAGAGAGTTTTTTAACGCCGAGTTTATTAAGGGATAATATTATAAGTTTTTGTTAGTTTTTAAAAATGCATTTCCATATTGGGGATGCATTTTTGTTTTTATAAGGTTTAATAATTGTATCATTTCTATCACTTTAAATATTGTTTTTGTTTATTCTAGAGCGCTTTGTTAGTTTTAGATATCCTAATTTATAGCCACATGAAATTTATCAAATCAATGTTATCATTAATTTTATTTTTTGGAGCAACTTGCTCTCTAAAAGCTCAGACTTATAAAGCAGATGAGCCTTTTGCACACACTTTTTCTATCGTAGCTCGTGACCCAGTGACTGGTGAAATAGCTGTTGGGGTTCAAAGTCATTGGTTTTCTGTTGGGACTTCAGTTTCTTGGGCCGAGGCCGGAGTTGGAGCAGTCGCTACTCAATCCTTCACTAATAAATCTTTTGGAATTAGAGGTTTAGCCTTATTAAAGGCAGGAAAAACTGCACAAGAAGCTTTAGATATTTTATTGAGTGATGATCCCGGAAAGGAAGTCCGTCAGGTGGCAATTGTTGATAACAAGGGAAGCGTAGCAGTTCATACTGGTAGTGGATGTGTTCAATATGCAGGTCATATAAAAGGAGAGCAATATTCAGTTCAATCCAATATGATGTTAACAGATAAAGTGCCAACAGCGATGTCAAAAGCTTTTGAAGCTTTAAAAGGAAAACCTTTGGCAGAGCGTGTAATGGCAGCTTTAAATGCAGCTCAGGCAGCTGGTGGAGATATTCGCGGAAAGCAAAGCGCAGCACTATTACTTGTACCAGCAGTTTCACACAATGAGCCATGGAATGAGCGTACCGTTGATTTAAGAGTCGACGATTCTTCTACTCCACTTCCAGAATTAGAACGATTATTGAAAGTTCATGAAGCATATCAGTTTATGAACGAAGGGGATTTGGCTGTTGAACATAACGACATGAACAGAGCCATGAAACTTTATGGTTCGGCTATGAAAATGTTTCCAAATAATTTAGAAATGCAATATTGGACTGCAGTAACTTTGGCAAATGATAAACAAATTAGCAAATCTTTACCGATGTTCAAAAAAGTATTTGCAGGGAATAACAACTTCAGAGAGATGACTAAAAGGTTACCTAAAGTAAAACTGTTAACCGTAACAGATTCCGAATTGAATCAAATATTAGCGCAATAAAATAATAATAGAACATCATAAAATATAGTGTTTGAGAAATACAGGTTTAAAAGTTTCTGAATTATGTTTGTGAACTAAGACCTTCTGAGAAAAGGGATTGCGGACAGCTATAGAAACTTTTGCCTTAGCAAGGAAGTTAATGTGATTGTGAAAATCGCAATATTGAAAGTGTGAATTTTAATTTATTATATACCTAATAGTACTCTTTAAAAATAATTCAAAAGGTTAAAAATATTTAGTAAATATAGCCAGCTTATTTTTTCACCAACACCTCTTTCAGCTTATCCATTAAATCTTCACCTCTTAAATTTTTAGCGATAATTTTTCCATTTGGGTCAATCAAAAAGTTTTTAGGGATTGCGTTGATGCCATAAGTATTTGCAATCTGATTTGAGCGGTCTAAAAGTTGTGTCCAAAACATACCGTCTTGCTTAACGGCTTTTGTCCAAGCATCTTCTTTGGTATCGATAGAAATGCCTAAAACAGTGAAATTTTTATCTTTAAATGTTTCATAGGCTCTTACAACATTCGGGTTTTCTTGTCGGCATGGCCCACACCAAGATGCCCAAAAATCTAATAATACATACTGACCTTTAAAACTAGAGAGTTTAATAACAATTTGCTCGGCAGTTTTTTCTTCAAAATCTGGTGCTTGAACGCCCAAACCTGTTCTTTTTTCTAAATCTAATTTTTCATTAACAGACTGTGCTAAAACATTTTCCTTCAACTTATTAGATAAACCATTATATGCTTTTTCAACTTGTACAACATCCATATCATCGGTCGCTAAATCAGTATTTAAAGCATATAAACTCACGT
>JACMNZ010000390.1 GCA_014378285.1 Pseudopedobacter sp. | reverse complement strand
TTAACTAAAAGCATTCTCCCCAGTCACGTCCATTCCAGTAATCAACAAATGAATGTCATGTGTTCCTTCGTAGGTAATTACAGATTCCAAATTCATCATGTGGCGCATTATTGGGTATTCTCCAGTGATGCCCATTCCGCCCAACATTTGTCTTGCTTCTCTTGCTATTTTTAAAGCGGTTTCTACCGAGTTTCTTTTTGCCATCGATATTTGTGCTGGAGTAGCTCTTTCTTCATTTTTTAAGGTTCCTAAACGCCAGGCTAATAATTGTCCCTTGGTTATTTCGGTAATCATTTCTGCTAGTTTTTTTTGTTGAAGTTGGAAGGCAGCAATTGGTTTTCCAAATTGTTCACGCTCTTTTGTATATCGTAATGCGGTGTCGTAACAGTCCATCGCGGCACCTAAAGCACCCCAAGCAATACCAAATCTGGCTTGGTTTAAACAACTTAATGGCCCTTTTAAGCCTTTAACATTTGGTAAAATATTTTCTTTTGGGATTTTTACATTGTCAAAAACTAATTCGCCTGTGGCTGATGCTCTTAATGACCATTTATTATGAGTTTCTGGCGTGGTAAAACCTTTCATGCCTCGTTCAACAATTACTCCTCTAATAATTCCTTCTTCATCTTTTGCCCAAACCACGGCAATATCTGCAAACGGGGCATTTGAAATCCACATCTTTGCTCCGTTCAAAATAAAATTATCTCCTTCCTTTTTAATATTAGTCGTCATGCCGCCAGGATCAGAACCATGATTGGGTTCTGTTAAACCAAAACAACCCATCATTTCTCCGGTTGCTAATTTTGGGAGATATTTTTGTCTTTGTTCTTCAGAACCAAAAGCATAAATAGGATACATAACCAAAGAACCTTGTACAGAAGCAGTGGAGCGAATTCCAGAATCACCACGTTCAATTTCTTGCATAATGATGCCATAAGAAATATAATCTAAACCTGCCCCGCCATATTTTGAAGGAATAGTTGGGCCAAAAGCACCAATTTCTCCCAATCCTTTAATTAAATGTTTAGGAAATTCGGCATTTTGGGCATAGCTTTCAATTACAGGAGAAATTTCTTTTTTAACCCACTCCCTAACAGATTTTCTGATCAGTTTTTGTTCTTCCGTAAGTAATTCATCCATTAAATAATAATCGGGATGTTGATATAAATCTTTTTTAACGGATTTTTGAATTGGTGCTTGGCTCATAATTGTAATTTAAGCATGATTTGAAACAATAATGCATTTTTCTTAATATTTAAATTGACAGTATATTGCGTTAACGATTGAAACGGCATCCTTTTTGTTTTTTTTCCAAAAAGATATAGTGTAAAACGTGTAAAAACGCCCAAATTATTTTAAAACCTAGGGTATAATCTCTTAAATGAAACTCAAATATTTTTATCAGATAAGTTCTTTAGAGCCTAAAAATTTTTAGGGCGTTTTAACACGCTATTCGTTATATATTTTTATTTGCCTTCCTTAGACTTTGCTCAGGATGACAAATAAAAAGGACATCACTTCTATCATTAACGCAAAATCTTGTTACCAATCTTGGTAGCAAGATATTTAATAATAACTACCTGCATCAAATTTAATACAACAAAATAAAAAGCTTTATTTTGATTTAGATTCAATAACCATCATATTTGGATAATGGGTAAAACGATTAGGAAAATTGGTTTAGAAGGTGTGAAATTTAATGCTGCAATTGGCTATTATGAAGAAGAACGGATATTTAGAAATAATTTTATAGTAGATGTTTATGCCTCTTTTGAGGATAATGATAGCGTGGGCGATGATTTAAAAAATACCATCAATTATGTATCGCTTTATGAAATTTGTGCTGCATCATTTGGAAAAGAAAGCCATTTAATTGAAACCGTTGCACAAGAAATTTTAGAAAACATCAAAATCAGATTTCCGATTATTGAGCACATCAACATACAAATAAAAAAGTTAAATCCACCTCGACAAGCCCAAATACAAAACTATTTTGTGGAGTTAGATTATTCATAATAAAATGACCTATT
>JACMNZ010000389.1 GCA_014378285.1 Pseudopedobacter sp. | reverse complement strand
TTATAAAGGTTTCATCAAAAATTTAAATCAAAAAAATAACCTTATAAAGTCTCAAATTATGAAAAAATTAGCAACAACATTTAGTTTATTAGCTTTAATGCTAGTAGTAACATCTTTTACAACTCCAAATGAAATTGGTGGTGGTGGAAAAAGTACAGACCCAACTCTTATTGTAAAACCTGAAATTGGTGGTGGCGGTAAAAGTACGGATCCAACTCTGATAGTTGATTCAGAAATCGGTGGTGGAGGTAAAAGTACGGATCCAACTTTAATAGTTAAATTTCAAATTGGAGGCGGAGGTAAAAGTACGGATCCAACAATTTAATAAAAACAAAAATAATTAAAAGCTACTAATTACAATTTAGTAGCTTTTTTTTTGAATATAGTTTAGTACTTTTGTTTTATACTAATTTAAGTTTGAATATAAGATACTTTTTAATATTCTTAATTTGTTTTTTTTATTCTTGTAATAAGAGTAAAAAAAATATTGTATCTATAAATAACCAACCAGATAGTACCTCATATTATTTAAAGGTTTCTAATAAAGAAAATATTTCTAATTCAGAAAAAAACAAACAATTAAATAAAGCGTATAAGTTTTTAAAAGTTCAAAAGCCCAATGTTTTAAATAGAAATAATCTTGCGGATATTACTTTTTTATTTTTTGCACAAAAAGAACAAAATAAGTTCAATGAGGCTTCAAAACTTTTATATAAGTATTCTTTAGAATCAAATGACACTATAAATTTAGGAAAAGCTTACAGATGTAGAGCAATTTATTATAGCAACAAACATGTTCTTGACAGTTCTTTTATTTATTATTCTAAAGCAGAAAAAATATATTTTAAATTAAAAGATAAAGCAAATTACGCTAACATTCTTTTAAATAAGGGAATTATTCAATATTCAATAGGTGATTATTTAGGTGCCGAATTATCCTTAAGTAAAGCATATAACTTTTTTAAGGAGATTGAAAATTTTGAAAAAATTTATGGTTCATTAAATCAACTAGGATTAGTTTATAATGAGTTAAAAGAATTTGATAAAGCAATTTTTTATCATAAGAAAGCTTTATCCATTTTAGACAAATCAGAACTTGCAGATAAAAATTATTTTATAGCGGTAACTTTAAATAATATTGGATATTTATATATAAAACAAAAATCCTATCACAAAGCAACACTAAATTTTGAATTAGCCTTAAAGGATAAAAATATTGTTGAATATAACCCAGATTTATATGCCTATTTGATTGACAATCTTGCTTACTGTAGATTTCATTCTAACAATTATAAAGATTTACCAAATTTATTTTATGAAGCATTAACTATTAGAGAAAAATTAAATAATCAATTAGGGATTATAAATAGTAAAATTCATATTTCTGAATATTTTCAAAAAAGAAAAGATTTTAAATTGGCTATAAAGTATTCAAATGATGCTTTAAAAATTGCTAAATTATCTAAAACACCCACTAATCTTGTTTTGGCATTAAATCATGCATCAACAGTAGATTTAAAAAATGCTTCTAATTATTCCAAAGAATATATAAAAATAACTGACAGCCTTCAAATCGCAGAACGCAACTCCAAAGACCGCTTTGCACGTATCTCCCTAGAAACCGACGAAATCATTAAACAAAATGACGTTTTAGAAAACAAAAACAGAACCCTACTCTACATTTTTTTAGTTACTTCTATT
>JACMNZ010000388.1 GCA_014378285.1 Pseudopedobacter sp. | reverse complement strand
TCTGAAGCAACCGCTTTAATTATATCAGTAATTTCTCCTTTGTTAGAATTTTTCTTAAAAGTATCCGTTTTTAAAGTATCAGTTTAAAAAGGTCTAACGGTACTTAACCTAGACTTACTTTTTATAGTATCTGCTTGATAAAAACCATTAGCTTTAACCCTAATGTTTAGAAATAGTAAGATGCAAGTAAAAAATATATAGGTAAATTTCAAAATTAATAAAGAATAATATTTTTGTAAGCAAGGTTATCCAAAAACGTCCAAAATTAATGAAAATTACAACATCCAAAAGGTTTATTAGCTGTTTAATATTAACAATTTTTAGTTTCGTTATTTTTAGTTCGTCAAAAATAGCAGATGGAAATAAAAATTTATCCACAATAAATAAAATAAAAGTAATAGTAATAGATGCAGGCCATGGTGGCGAAGATGGCGCAACCCATGGCTCAATTTCAAAAGAGAAAGATGTTGCCTTAGCAGTTGCGCTTAAATTAGGCAGTGCAATAGAAGATAGAATTCCTGGGGTTAGGGTAGTTTATACTCGTAAAACCGATGTTTTTGTAAAATTATATGAGCGGATCAACATCGCAAATAAAGAAAAAGCCGATCTTTTTATTTCTATACATTGTAATTCAATGCCAAATATCAGACAGCGTTATGTTGTAAAAGGAAAGGCATATTATAAAACCATTCCTGATCCAAGACCAAAAGGAACCGAAAGTTTTGTATCAGGTTTTGGCAGGTTGGATGAGCAGGATGCAGCGGTACGCGAAAATGCTTCTGTGCTGCTAGAAAAAGATTATAAAGATAATTATCAAGGTTTTGACCCTAACGATCCAGAAAGTTATATCATCTTTTCCTTAATGAAAAATGCCTTCAGAGATCAGAGCATAAAATTGGCATCATTAGTGCAAGATGAATACGTTAAAAGCGGCAGAGTAAACAGAGGTGTGCAGGAGAAAAGTTTAGCAGTATTAGCAAGGGCTGGTATGCCTGCAATTTTAACCGAGATAGGTTTTATAAGTAACCCAGAAGAAGAAGTTTTTATTAATTCTGATGCCGGACAAAATGAAATTGTAACCAACATTGTTAAAGCAATTATCAGCTACAAAAAACAGGTAGAATCTTAAACAGATTATTTTATAACTTAACTGAAGCATTTTGAAAATTTCTAACGAAACCAAAGTCGGCATCTTGGCCGCAATTACTATTGCCATTTTAATAATTGGCTATAATTTTTTAAAAGGAAACGATATTTTTGTTAGCGAGAACGAGTTTTACGCTAAATACGATAAAGTGGATGGTTTAGCCGTTTCTAAGCCTGTTCTAGTTAACGGTTATCAAATAGGGCGGGTTTCTGCACTTACCCTGTTAGCAAACGGACAAGTTTTAGCTCAATTTAAAATAAAACCTCAATACGAAGTACCAAAAAATACCATTGCAAGATTAGAAAGTACAGATTTACTAGGAAGTAAAGCAGTAGTTTTTGATTTAGGAAATAGTTTGCAATATGCTACAGATGGAGATACATTAAACGCAAATGTACAAGCCAATTTGTTAGAGCAAGTTGAGCCTGTTCAGAAAAAAGCGCAACAAATAGTTGCTAAAATGGATTCTGTGCTTACTTCCGTAAACATGATTTTAAATCCAGATTTCCAAAGAAATATAAACAGAAGTTTTGCCAGTATTGCAAACACTTTGCAAACTTTAGAATCTACTTCTAAAACTGTAGACGGAGCAGTTGGTATCCAAGCAAAAAGAATTGATGTTATTTTGGCAAATGCCGAATCGATTTCTAACAACTTGAAAAACAATAATCAAAAAATCAATGAAATGGTTAGTAATTTCAGCTCCTTTTCTAACCAAATGGCTGCAACAAATATCAAAGCAACAATTGATAACGCAAATAAAGCAGTCTCTGAATTACAAACGGCCGTTAATAAAGTTAATCAAGGAACGGGTTCTATAGCATTATTATTAAATGACGATAAACTATATAACAACCTTAATAAATCTGCTGCAGATTTAGATAAATTAATGGTTGATGTTAAAGCCAATCCGAAACGTTATGTAAGCTTCTCGGTCTTCGGCGGAAAAAAAGATTAGTATAGAATTTAATTGTTTAAAAGCTTGTTCAATTATTTGAGCAAGTTTTCTTGTATGAAATATTTTTTTGAGTGTTTAAAGAACTTTATTTAGTGATAAACTATTATAATTAAATTAGTTATATGGGCGTTTTTACACGCTTTACACTATATCTTTTTTTCAAAAAAAGAGAAAAAGGATGCCGTTTCAATCGTTAACGCACCTAGCAATTTAAACATAACTT
>JACMNZ010000387.1 GCA_014378285.1 Pseudopedobacter sp. | reverse complement strand
GGAATCACTCTTATTTGCTCTCTACCTTTTATCAAAAAATAAAGGGTAATAAATGTTAACCATAGGGCTAACACAATAATTAAATATCTACTTTCTGTAATGCCATAATCACTTATTCTTTTTATAATGGAAACAGCCAAAAGCAGTAATAGCGGCAACATTAATAAATAAAAGCTTTTGCTAAAAAGTTGTATCCATTTATTATCTTCTTCGTTTCTTAAAGGATGGACAAGCAATATCGAAAGTATTCCAAAAACGGCATATCCTAGTATTAAAATAGCTACTGAACTATTGGGTAAACTCCATTGAAAAATAATTTTCAGCTCATAGGCTAATAAAATTGCGAGGTAAACACTAGCTAACGGAATCAAGACATATTGCGTAAAAACCTTTAATCCTTTTGGGTAAGATGTGTCCTCATCTAACTCCTTTAACGGCTGATGAATACCCGAAAGGAAAAATATGGTATTGAATAATCCTGTAATAATGATCCAAAGTCTGAGATAGATTCTTTGATCCCACTTGATATCAAACAAAGCTTGAACACTTAAAAGCGCAACGCTTAAACCAATAAATAAAACCGCACTATATAAAACAGAGGTAGCAAAACGCAAAAAGAATGTTTTATTGATTTGCCAAAAACCATTATTATCGTTTTTAGAATGAAATGCTGCAAAAGCTGCCAATAAATGAAAAGAAAAAGCCAGAATTATTAAAGTTATAATGTCTGTTCGATACTCATAAGGATTTAATAGAAAATAGATGGCAATTAGGAATAAAAACACTAAGATATTAGCAACGACAACAATCGACTTTTGTAATATCCTGTTTTCAAAAAAAAGAGCGGCCGACAAAGAAAGGACTAAACCAAAATTACCTAGATAAACTCCTTTTGTAAAAAACTTCTCTGAAGCTAAATCCTTTAGATCATAGCTTAAAGCTAATCCACAGATAACGGCAATAAGCGCATAAAATATTGGGAGTGGAAAACGTTTGAGAACTTTCTGAACAGAGGCCCATAATTGATGGATAAATGGAAACTTCATATCAATGTAATTTCCATAAATATAGCCTATTGAATTTTAATTCACCAATAATTTATATCCCTTACCATGAACATTAATAATCTCTACTTTTGAATCATCACGAAGATATTTTCTTAGCTTACTTAAGAAAACATCCATGCTTCGGCCGTTGAAATAGTTATCGTCATGCCAAATTTGTAATAATGCTTCTTCACGGGTTAACACGTCATTCATTTTTAAGCAAAGTAAGCGGAGTAATTCCGCTTCTTTGGTGCTTACTTTTTGTTGATCCTCGTCTTTACTAATAATTTGCGTTTGATAATCAAAATGATATTGCCCAATGTTAAATTGTGTGGGTTTTTGTTCGGGTTCTTGATCTTGCTGTGCCACTCTTTTTAATAAAGCGTTAATTCGCAATAGCAATTCTTCAATTCTAAAAGGTTTGGTGATATAATCATCCCCACCTAGCGAATAAGCTTCGGTTTTATCTTCCAT
>JACMNZ010000386.1 GCA_014378285.1 Pseudopedobacter sp. | reverse complement strand
GCTTGGATTGAAACTGGAACAGAAAAACAGTTAGCGATTCCTACAGATGCTATTGTGCAGTTAGAAGGTAAAGATTACTTGATTTTGCAAACGGAGCAATCAGAAAAAGGATATAAGTTTCAGTTAGAGCAGGTAAAAAAAGGAACAGAACAGGAAGGCTATACAGCCATAATGTTACCAGAAGATTTTGATAGCAAGACGGCAAAAGTAGTAACAAAAAATGCCTACTCGATTTTGTCTGTATTGAAGAATTCGGAAGAATAAACAGAAAGGTGGAGTGAGGCGGCTTAAGTCTTTGTTAAACTAACTAGGTAGAAGATCTCCTTCATCAACATTAATTACCCTTTTAACAATCAGTAAATAATTTTAAAAAAACAAACATGAAAAAATTATTAATTATCGCAGTAATGGCTATCACATTCTCAGCCTGTTCAAACAATTCTAAAACTGAATCAGAAACTTCAACACAAGAGGAGGGAATGAGTGCAGATAGCAGCAGTATGAATGCAATGGACACTACAAAAACCGAGGTAGGTAAAATGGCACAAGACAGTATAGATGCTGCTCACGGGCATATGCATTAACAAATTTATTGAAACCTTCACTTCCGATAGCTTGGGAGTGAAGGTTGATTGTTAAACAAAACAAATTATGAACTTAAAAAAAATAGTATCATTCGCTGTTATATTAATCTTGTGCGGTATCGGAACCAACGTTTTGGCGCATGGCGTGGATGGCGATACACAAACCTTTTTAACCGGAAATGACGGTGTAGCTTTTGGGCCATTTCTTTATATCGGTGCCAAGCACATGTTAACGGGATATGATCATTTGCTGTTTTTGGTGGGCGTTATTTTCTTCTTATATAAACCTAAAGAGGTATTGCTTAATGTCAGTTTTTTTACCATTGGCCACAGCGTTACGTTATTGTTTGGAGTAATGAGCAATATCGCTATCAATTCTTATCTGATAGAGGCAATTATCTCACTTTCAATTGTTTACAAAGGTTTCGATAATCTAGGAGGCTTTAAAAGGTTTTTTGGAACTCAACCCAATACAAAAGCTGCAGTTTTGATTTTCGGATTATTTCACGGTTTTGGGCTTGCAAGTAAATTACAGGAATTCAAATTTGATAAAGAAGGGCTATTTACTAACCTCTTAGGTTTCAATATCGGAGTAGAGATAGGACAGTTTATTGCACTGGGTTTAGTGTTGATACTGATCACATTTTGGCGGAGCTATCCTAGCTTCATTAAATTTTCCACTTTTACAAATACCTTACTCATGGCAGCGGGTTTCTTATTGTTCGGTTATCAGTTAACCGGTTATATCACTTCTTAAAAATAACGTAATGACAGAAATGAAACATCCTATTTTGGATAAAAAGAAAATTATAAAAGCTACAATTATTTCAATAATTATTGGATTTGTTCTTTTGATAACAGCCGTACTACCCGCCGAATTTGGTATGGATCCCACCGGTGCAGGCAAACTGTTCGGATTTAGCAGGCTTTATATTCCCGAAGGTAGAGAAGTAATAACTAAAGTATCAGGAAAAATGACTCTAGCGGGTATTCCGCTAATAAAAATGGAAAAAGCAGGATCAGGATCAGAAGTAGCAAGACCATCCTAAGCCGACAATCCAGCACCAGAAATTCAATTAACCCACAGAGAAGACAGTGTTGAGGTGATAGTGCCAGCTGGAAAAGGAATTGAATATAAAGTGAACATGCTTAAACATGGCAAACTGAAATATGAATGGAAAACCAATGATGCAATCCTCTATTTTGATTTCCATGGCGAAGTAAAACAGAAAAACACCGCCAAAGCAACCTATTTCGAAAGCTATACCATCGCAAATTCTAACAATATGGTAGGTACGTTTTTAGCTCCCTATGAAGGTAAGCATGGCTGGTTTTTTAGAAATAATGGAAGTGAAGATGTTACAGTAACCTTAAGATTAAAAGGACAATACGAACTTTAAAGCTAAATTAGCATCGGTGTTATGTTTGTGGGCAAACAATTTAGATAAGGAGTAATTTAGATACTTTGACATGAGAATTAAAAAATCAAAAATGAACAAATGTCCTATAAAAAGGTAATTCTACTGTTCACTGAGCCTTTTCAAGCTTTAAAAAACAGGGTGTTTGCAAAATTGTATTTTGCCCAAACAATAAGTCTTTTGGGCGATGCCTTTACTTGGGTGGGACTGGCTTTATTAGTTTACCAGTTTAGCGAGGAACGTTCCGCCTTAATTTTATCATCAGCGCTTACACTTCGAGTAATTGCTTTTATAATTTTCTCCCCTTTTGCAGGTGTTCTTGCAGACCGGATAGATCGTAAGAAAATGCTTTATATTACCCACTTTGTAAGGATGGCTATAGTGGCGTGTATGCCATTTATCAGTGCGGAATGGCAAATTTATGTACTTGTATTCTTGCTCAATGTGTTCAACGCTTTTTTTACACCAACGTACAAATCAATTATTCCGCAAATAGTTCCTAAAAAATATTATCGCGAGGCTATTGGACTATCCACAGCAACCTTCCAGTTGTTGGGTGTTTTGGGGCCCGGACTAGCGGGCATACTTGCTGTTTGGTTAGGTGCAAGAGAACTATTTTTTTTAGATGCCGTTTCGTTTATTCTAGCTGGAGCGCTAATCTTGACCTTACCACGTGACCTGATAAACGTTAAAGAGAACAATATTAAAGTGAAGGCATTATCCACTTGGCAGGATGTATTAAAGGGGGTAAAATTACTGTTTGGTAATAAACTGATCCGTTTTGCTTTGTCTATTGAGTTTATTTCTGCGATAGCTGGAGCGATGATACTGGTAAATACTATTGGGCATATAAAAACAGGGTTACAGCTTACGGATAAACATTATGGCTGGGTAATGGCCGCTTTCGGCATTGGTGCGAGTATCGCCGCCTTTTTATCAGGAAGTTTTGACAAAACAAAGAGCCGACGATTTTCATTAATTTCAGGAGCATTGATGATTGGGCTTGCTATCGCGGCAGCAAACTACGTTGGGTTTTCGGCTATGTTGGTTTTGTGGGTATTTGCTGGGTTAGGCCAAAGTCTGGCAGAAATACCATCTGAAACGCTGATCGGAGAAAATATCCCTGATACAGAACAAGGTAAGGTGTATGGCTCACACTTTGCTTTTTCACATTTGTGGTGGGCAATCGCTTACCCGTTAGCTGGGTTTTTAGGCTCTCATTATCCGAATCAGGACTTCCTATATGGTGGCATTCTTACCATCTGCTTGGCAATTACAGTGATATTTTTGTCTAGGTCTTCTATTGGTTTTCAAAAGATGACTGCAAATAACAGAATTAAACAATGACATT
>JACMNZ010000385.1 GCA_014378285.1 Pseudopedobacter sp. | reverse complement strand
CCGGTTCCATTTTGTTTTACCGTACGTCCAAATTCTGTCATAGTCATTATAGTAACATCATCTTGTAAGGTTCCCATATCCGTCCAAAAAGCCATCATACTTTCGCTTAAGTCATTTACGTTACGGGCAAAAATTCCGCTATCAGTACCTTGGTTAAAATGCGTATCCCATCCGCCAGACTCGGCGAAAGCCACTTCTAAACCAACATCCATTTTAACCAATTGGGCAATTTGTTTTAAAGAATTACCTAATGAAGAATTTGGATAATTAGCACCGTTTTCTGATTTATAATTTTTGGTGTCAATTTTCTTAAGCATCCTCATGGCATCAAAACTTTCTTTACCAGTATCTTTTAATAAATTGGAGGTTGTTTGATCATATAAATCTTCAAAGCTTTTGGCAGCCATATTAGTGCCATTTGGGTTTCCTTTTATCTGAATATTAAAATCTTGTAGATTACTAATTGCTACAGATGGGTTATCGCCATAGAAAGAACGAGGTAAAGAAGATGTTAAACTAACTGCTTGGAATGGTGTAGCGCCATCATGTCCTAATAAACCAACTGCCCGGTTTAGCCAGCCACTAGAAGTTCCTTTATTAAATGGTGTTCCAGATTCCATATAATCTTGGGCATCAAAATGCGAACGGGTATTATTTGGAGAACCGATACCATGTACAATTGCCAATTTTCCATCTTTAAAAACAGATTCAAATGCTTGCATAGAAGGATGTAGACCAAACTTCCCATCTAAATCTATCAATGATTTTCCACTACCCGTTTTTACTGGCGACATAAACAAAGTAGGGCGAGCCGTTTTTAAATAATCATCGGTAAAAGGCGTAACTGCCATTAAGCCGTCCATAGCGCCTCGTTGAAAAATACAAATTAGTGTTTTTCTCCTTTTGAATAAACCTGGTGCTTTAACGCTTACTGCTGCTTTTGCAACAAAACCGGGTAAACCACCTAATCCAATGCCAAATAAGGCTAAGCCACCTGATTTTAAAAACCCTCTTCTTGATGTCATTCTGTTGTATATTGAAGTTTAAAAATTATCTTTTTTGAAACTCTGGCGAGCCAATAATTATCCCAACTACTTGCGCTAACATAGAATTGTCTCCAAATGATTTCTGATTTGCAGTATTGCCGTATTTTTTATTTCCTTTTAGCTTTACAGCCGATGGATTACCGTCCATCATCATGTCCTCATTATTTTCACTAACAGATGTTGGCGTAGCGTTTACAATAGCAGCATTAGTTACTTTTTTAGCCAATTCTGGATCTGTCAATAATGGAGTTAATCTTTTAATAGTTTCATCCAAATTGCGCTCTGGCATAATAATTTTACCATACGTTTTAAGTGCGGCTTCACTACTTTCTGGTTCGTGATTATTATTTAGACTTGCCAAGTTTATTTTAATCCCAGGTATTTTTTGTGAGGCCAATGCCAAACCAAAGTTCATCCTATTTAACAATGCTCCGGTATTTATCCAATATTGTGCTCTATCTGGGAAGCCAGTAGGTGCTTGATAATAATACATTTTTTGCCCCATTTTATTTATCCAACCATATAATTGATAAGGTTGAACTAAATCGGCATCCAAACTTCTAACAGAACTTATAGCAAGTTCAAAAGGTGATTTGGTTTTTTCTCTCAAAGCATCTTTACTCCAAAATTCTGGAGCTTCTACCATGGTTAATAATATTTGTTTAATGTCTCCATCCTTAGATAAAAATGTTTTGGTCATTTTATCTATTAACGTTTTAGATGGATTATCGCTTACAAATCTTACTGCAATTTTTGTAGATATAAATTTTGCTGTAGAAGGATTATGAGCAAGCATTTCCAATAATTCTACTCCTTCTTTATATCCATTATTCGAGAATTTTTTGCCTAAAACTATTTTATCACCAGTATCATGTCTGTTTTGGGCAAATAAGAAATCCCCATCAAATACAAAACCTTTTTCTTCTAATTTATCCTTACCAACTTTATCAATCATTTTTTGAAATACGCCACCGTAGCCATCTTTATCCGTAGGATTAATTGTCCAACCGGTTAAAATTCTTGCAGCTTGTGTTACGTCAGTCTGTGTGTAACCACCATCAACTCCTAATGTATGCAACTCCATCACCTCACGAGCGTAATTTTCATTT
>JACMNZ010000384.1 GCA_014378285.1 Pseudopedobacter sp. | reverse complement strand
GGTAGAAATGTTCAAAATATGGTGGAGTACATTGTGGCTTTACCTACCAAAGAAGAACGTAATAGATACGCCCAAGTAGTAATTGATATGATGGGGTTTTTAAATCCACATTTAAGGGATGTGCCAGATTTTAAGCATAAACTTTGGGATCATTTACAAATTATCTCTCAATTTAAAATTGATGTAGATTCTCCGTATCCCTCACCTACCAACGAGGAAATGAATTTTAAGCCAGAAGCTTTATCTTATCCACAAAAACGCATAAGGTTTAAACATTACGGCCATACTGTAGAGTTGATGATTAAAAAGGCAAAGGAAATTCCTGAGCCCGATAAAAAGCAACACATGGTAAATTCCATTGCCAATTTTATGAAAATGGCTTATACTTTATGGAACAAAGACCATGTTGCCGATGAGCAAATCATATCTGATTTAAGAGATTTATCTAACGGAGAGCTTGATTTAACCAATGTGGTTTTAAATAAAGTAGAAATTAAACCACCAAGTAGTTATACAAATACGGGAAGCAGAACCCAAAAAACGAGTAGTCGTAGTGGAAGTAGCGGGGGAAGCCGTCCGAGCAACAATAACAACAACAACAATAAAGGTCGCCAAAAAAGTTATTCAAACAATGCCGGCGGCGGTAGAAGACCTAATTAATTTATTTAAAATTTTTATAAAATGTTCAATTCTTACGAGTTGAACATTTTTATGTTTAATCCAATTATAAAATTATTAAAACATGATGAACGCATTTGAGATTCGTGGAGGGAAACCTTTAAAAGGAGAAATTATCCCTCAAGGAGCAAAAAATGAAGCCTTACAAATATTATCAGCAGTTTTACTTACTAAAGAAAAAATTACCGTTAGTAATATCCCAGATATTAAAGATGTAAATAAATTAATTGAGCTTTTACAAGATTTGGGAGTAGATGTAAAGAGAATTTCTAAAGATACTTACGAGTTTCAAGCGGCAAATATCAATCTAGATTTTTTCCATTCCCAAACCTTTAAGCAAAAAGGTGGAAGTTTAAGAGGCTCTATCATGATTGTTGGACCCTTATTAGCTAGATATGGTAAAGCTGCAATACCAAAGCCAGGTGGGGATAAAATTGGGCGAAGACGTTTAGACACCCATTTTTTAGGGTTCGAGAAATTAGGAGCAAAATTTATTTACAATGCTGAAACTGGTTTTTTTAACATTGATGCTACACAATTAAAAGGAACTTTTATTCTTTTAGATGAAGCCTCAGTAACCGGAACAGCTAACATTGTGATGGCGGCTGTTTTAGCACAGGGTACAACCACTATTTACAATGCCGCTTGCGAGCCTTATTTACAACAGCTTTGCAAAATGCTAAACAGGATGGGTGCAAAAATTACAGGCATCGGTTCTAATTTATTAACAATTGACGGTGTTAGCGAATTAAGCGGAACGGAACATCGTTTGTTACCGGATATGATTGAGATTGGTTCTTTTATTGGCCTTGCGGCGATGACTGAATCTGAAATCACGATTAAAAATGTTTGTTATAACGAGTTAGGAATTATCCCAGATACTTTTAAAAGATTAGGGATTCAAATGGAACTGCGTGGAGATGATATTTACATTCCAGCTCAAAAAAGCTATGAGATTGATACTTTTATAGATGGTTCTATCTTAACAGTTTCTGATGCTCCATGGCCTGGATTTACCCCGGATTTATTGTCGATTATGTTGGTTGTAGCTACTCAAGCTAAAGGTTCGGTTTTAATCCATCAAAAAATGTTTGAGAGCCGTTTGTTTTTTGTAGATAAACTAATTGATATGGGCGCACAAATTATACTTTGTGACCCACACAGAGCAACCGTTATAGGATTAGATAAAAGGTATAAATTAAAGGGTATAGAAATGACTTCTCCTGATATTAGAGCTGGAGTTTCCTTATTGATTGCTGCCCTCTCTGCTTCGGGAAGAAGCACCATTTACAATATTGAGCAGATTGAAAGAGGTTATCAGGATATTGATACTAGATTAAAAGCGTTGGGTGCAGATATTAGAAGATTATAATTAAACTCCCCTTTCGGGGAGTTTTTAATTACTGCTTTTTTCTGGCGTAAATTTTGAACAAATATTTTTAATTATCGATAATAAAAATCTCTTTTTAATTAAAACCTAACATAGGTTTTAAACGTAATTGGATTAAACCATCAAATTTTAAAATGAAAAAGATCATCATGAAAAAAGCCCAAAATATTTTAGCCGGATTGTTTATTATCGCAGTTTCTGCTAGTTGTACAAACGGAGCAACAAAAAATCAAGTTAAATCTGCAGAAAGCACTCAAGCAATGGCTTCTAAAGAGAATTTAAACGAGGATATGGCATCAATAAACCATAGCGCTTTTGATAAATTATTGAAGAAAAACGTTTCTGATAATGGAAAAGTTGATTATGCTTCTTTTGTAAAGGATAAAGCTGCATTAGAAGATTATGTTACCTCATTAACAAAAATGAATCCTGCTAAGCTTTCTAAAAATGAGCAAACAGCTTATTGGATAAACGCTTATAATGCATCGGTAATAGATAAAGTGGTAAGAAACTATCCAACAAAATCCATTTTAAAAATTGACGGTGGAAAAGCTTTTGATGCTACTTTACCATACAAATTTAACGGCGAATCCTTATCTTTAAATGATATTGAAAAAAAGAAACTAATGGGCAGCGATTTGTTTGATGGCCGTATACATTTTGCAGTTAACTGTGCTGCTGT
>JACMNZ010000383.1 GCA_014378285.1 Pseudopedobacter sp. | reverse complement strand
ACTTTATTTAGTGATAAACTATTATAATTAAATTAGTTATATGGGCGTTTTTACACGCTTTACACTATATCTTTTTTTCAAAAAAAGAGAAAAAGGATGCCGTTTCAATCGTTAACGCACCTAGCAATTTAAACATAACTTTCATATTCTTTCTTTATGATTCTCTGTAGAACCAAACTTTATAAACTCACAAAACCCAGATCAAAAAGTTTTCTTTAAATATTTTTACAACTCATTACTCCTTTAAAATCCATAAATTGCGACTTTAAAAAATTCATTTCATGCCAATAAAAAATAAAAAAAGAAACGTTAAACAAAAAACTAGGGCAAAATTACATCCTCGTAATAAACACCAAGGAAGATATAACTTGCAAGAACTAGCTAACAGCAATCCAGAATTAAAACCTTTTATTTTTGTTAATGAACATGAGATTGAAACTTTAGACTTTGCAGATCCAGAAGCGATAAAAGCTTTAAACAAAGCTTTATTATTACATTTTTACAGTGTAAAAAATTGGGAAATCCCACAAGGTTATCTTGTTCCGCCAATACCTGGAAGAGCAGATTACATCCATAATATTTCAGATTTATTAGCAACAAGCAACAAAGGCATTATCCCAAAAGGCAAACAGATTAAATGTTTTGATGTGGGTGTAGGTGCCAATTGCGTTTATCCTTTAATAGGTAATAGCGAGTATGGATGGAATTTTGTTGGTGTGGATATTGATCAAACGGCAATTGATGCCGCAAGTAAAATAGTGGCTGCAAACCCACAATTAGATGGGAAAATTAAATTTAGACATCAAATAAATAATAAGAATATTTTTAACGGAGTTATGGAATTAACGGAACGTTTTCACGTTACCATTTGTAACCCACCTTTTTATTCTTCCATGCATGAAGCCCAAGCTAAAGCAATTAAAAAGGTTAGCAATTTAGGTAAAGAAAAAGTAGAGGAAGTAACCGCAAATTTTGGCGGGCAAAGCAAAGAAATTTATTGTTACGGCGGTGAAGGCAAATTTGTAAATACAATGATAGAACAAAGCAAAACCTACGCAAACTCTTGTTTATGGTTTACTACTTTGATCTCTAATATTGCCCATGTAGATGCTGCATACAAACAATTAGATTATGCAGGTGCTTTTGATATTAAAGTTTTACCAATGGGCCAAGGAAATAAAGTTAGTAGAATATTAGCTTGGACTTTTCAAACAAAAGAAAAGCAAGAAGCTTGGATGAGCACTTTACAACAGGCAGAAAAACCTGAGGTTTCAACTGAAAAGATTGAGGTTTCTACTGAAAAAATCTAACTATTTATTAACTAATTAACGGTTTAATATAATCCCATCAACTTGATGGGATTAATTTTTATACTTATATTTGTTGCACTAATTATTATGGAAGCAACAGAAAGATTTAGTACTTATTCTTACCTCTTAGATCGCACCAATAGAAAGATAAAGCAATACGCTCAAAATCGTTTTAAAGAAGAGAGTTTTGATATTACTGTAGATCAATGGTTAATTATAAAAACTTTGAGTCAAAACAATGATCAAAATCAAAGTCAATTGGCAGAATTAACAGGTAAAGACCACCCAACCTTAACCCGTATTTTAGATTTATTGGTAAAAAAAAATTTAGTAGAACGTAAAGCTTCAGCAAACGATCGCAGGAGTTTTATAATACATTTAACCAATCATGGCATTCAAAAATTTGAGGAATGGTCGCCAATTGTGGCAGAAATAAGAACCAAAGCTTGGGAAAATCTTAGCGAAAAAGATTATAACGATTTAAAAAGAATTTTAAGTACCATTTATCAATCATTATCATGAACAATCAAACAACTATACATACAGATTTATGCATTATTGGCGCAGGCCCAGTTGGCTTATTTGCCGTTTTTGAAGCAGGTTTATTAAAAATGCGTTGCCATTTAATAGATGCCTTACCCCAAATTGGCGGCCAGCTTTCAGAGATTTATCCGCATAAGCCAATTTATGATATACCAGGCTTTCCCGAAATTAAAGCACAAGAACTGGTGGATAATTTAATAGCCCAAATAAAACCTTTTGATCCCGGATTTACTTTGGGCGAAAGAGTAGAAAAACTGGAAAAGGATGAAAAAGGAGTTTTCAAAGTCACTACAAGTGATCACTCTGAAATTCATTGTAAGGCTGTGGTTATAGCCGGAGGTTTAGGTTGTTTTGAACCTAGAAAACCTGATATAGAAAACCTGAGTTTATTTGAAGGCAAGGGAGTAAACTATATGGTAAAAGACCCAGAAGTTTATCGTGATAAAAAAATTGTTTTGGCTGGTGGTGGAGATTCTGCATTAGATTGGACTATCTTTTTAGCCAACATTGCACAAGAAACTACTTTGGTACATCGCGGTGATACTTTTAGAGGTGCGCCAGATTCTGCAGAAAAGGTTTTTAAATTAGCTGAAATGGGAAAAATAAACTTGATTTTATCTTCTCATCTAACCAAAATTAACGGAAACGGACATCTGAATGAAATTACACTTTTAGATAAAAACAAAACAGAAAGCACATTAGAAACCGATTATTTGATTCCTTTATTTGGATTGAGCCCAAAATTAGGTCCAATTGCAGAATGGGGGTTAAATATTGAAAAATCAGCGATTTTGGTAAATACAGAAGATTTTAGTACAAATGTTGCAGGTATTTTTGCCATAGGCGATATCAACACCTATCCTGGAAAATTAAAATTAATTTTGAGTGGTTTCCATGAGGGAGCTTTAATGGCACAAAGCGCTTTCAAATTTGTTTACCCAGATCAGAAATTGTCATTTAAATATACCACCGTTTATGGTGTAAACAGCTTTTAAATTACCATGATAAAAATAATTGTAGTTGATAGGGACGATAGTGAACAGCAAATAGAAATCCCCGAAGGGATTAATTTGAATTTAATGGAAGTGTTAAAAGCTTCTGATTATAATATTTTGGCAACTTGTGGTGGCATGGCACTTTGTGCAACTTGCCATGTGCAGGTGTTAGAAGGATTAAAAAATTTACCAGAACCACAAGATCAAGAATTAGATATGTTAGATACTTTGCCAAATGCTGGAAGTGATAGCAGGCTGGCATGTCAATTGCGTATAAACGAACAATTAGAGGGGATAAAGATTAAGATAAGAGGAGACATTTTGTAGAGAATTTAAAGGTAAATCGTTTAGGGTTCCAATCGATAATATCTTATTCGTTTAGACAGATTTTATCGGGCTGAGTAGATTCGAGGCACTATCAATTTAAACGAATATCTTATAAAAAGACCTCTTAAAATATTAAAGAAATTAAAGTTTATCATGAACAAAGAACATACGCAATTTCCTAAAATCCTCATTATTGGTGGTGGATTTGGTGGCATACAATTAGGTAAAAAACTTAAAGATACAGAAACTGAAATCTTAATGGTGGATAGACATAACTATCATACATTTCAACCTCTTTTGTACCAAGTAGCCACCGGTGGTTTAGAACCAGATTCTATCGCATTCCCTTTAAGGAAAGTTTTTAGAACCCAAAAAAATCTAAATTTTAGGGTTGCTGATGTTAAAGAAATACAAGCCGAAAACAAAAAAATTATTACTGATATTGGCGATTATGATTACGATTATTTAGTAATTGCCACAGGTTCTGAAACTAACTTTTTTGGTCAGGATGAGATTGAGCACTTTTCAATGCCCATGAAAACTGTTCCCGAGGCATTAAACTTACGCTCTTTAATTCTTCAAAATTTTGAAGAAGCATTAACAGAAAAAGACCCAGAAAAGAAGCAAGCCTTAATGAATTTTGTAATTGTGGGTGGCGGCCCAACTGGTGTTGAAACTGCTGGTGCGTTATCTGAATTGAAAAATCATGTATTAATTTACGATTATCCAGAATTGGATATTGATAAAATGCAGATTTATTTAATTGAAGGCAGTGAGCGTATATTATCTCCATTTTCTGAAGAAGCATCTGCAAAAGCAAAAGAATTTTTAGAGAATATGGGCGTAACTGTAATGGAAAACATTAGGGTTAACCATTATGATGGGCATTTTGTAACTTATAATGATACACAAACCATACATGCAAAAGGAGTTATATGGAGCGCTGGTGTTAAAGGCGCAATGATTCCCGGCTTAGATAAAGCCGAAGTTGTGCGAGGAGGAAGGTTAAAAACCACTAATTATAACTTAATAGAAGGTTATAAAAATATTTTTGCCATAGGCGATATTGCATATATGGAAACCAAAGATTACCCACATGGGCATCCTGGTGTTGCGCAAACTGCAATACAACAAGGAAAACAACTAGGAGAAAATTTAATAAGAATTATCAACAACGAGAAACCGCATCCTTTTGATTATTATGATAAAGGTTCTATGGCTACCGTAGGAAGAAATAAAGCTGTAGTTGATTTAAGCTTTTGGAAGTTCCAAGGGTTTTTCGCTTGGTTAACTTGGATGTTTGTGCACCTTTTATTTTTGGTGGGTTTTAGAAATAAAGCAGTTACATTAATCAATTGGATAGTTAATTATTTTAGTTACGATAGAGGTTCTAGGGTGATTATTAGAAAGTTTGATAGGTCTGCAATGACAGAAGAGCAGAAACCTATTTAGTTGGAATTTGATTTCACAGCTTAAGGGATTTTTTTTTGATTCCACAGATTTTAGGATTGCACAGATTATTAGATTGGTTTTATAAATGATTAACAAAAACAGGTAAGTCTCGAAGAGACGACATTATGGTAGTAGAAAAGACATTCCGTTTATAAAATCCCGTAGGGATGGCATTTTTTTTTGATTTAGCAATTGTTATTTTATTAGAAGTAGCCTCTAAAAATTGTTTGATAATATAAATCAGAAAAGAAAATTGACCTCGAATTTGGGTTAATTACGATTATCTTTTTTTGCGTTAGGGATAGGAATGACATCCTTTTTTTGCATTTTCCATCACGCAAATTGCAAAAAAAGATATAACGGATAGCCCGCCCGAACGCCCAAATGAACATTTAATTTTTTTAGTTCTATTCTTTTTTAAATCAAGAATTAAAAAAACCCAATCATCTCTCCTAAATCTTCCCTTCTATTTCCTAACTATCCTAAATATTATTTTTCAAACTGTTCATTTTCAATCAAATTGAATTAAAAAATACTTTTTATTCAAATTATATATT
>JACMNZ010000382.1 GCA_014378285.1 Pseudopedobacter sp. | reverse complement strand
TTTCGCATGAAGCTCGTAACCCTTAATGAGCCTGCAGATATAAGCGATGTACTCGATGAGGTTAGCGAACATTATAAAGACCATAGTTTTGAACGCACCCCAATTGAGCTGATCAATTATCATGAAAAATGCCCCGTATAGGAGAAAGACTTTTAGATTTTAGACACAAGACAAGAGATTAAATGCATTTAGGTTTTGTGCGCTCATCATAGTTTTTAAATCAGCTTTTGTTCGGGCTTTTCGTTACTATCTTTTTATTCGCTGACGCTTCATAAAAAGGATATCCACTTCAATCCCGCCGCTTTTCAGCAGTAGATTTTTTTTCATCTTCATTATGCAATAGAAAATGTTTTTTTTACAAATACGTGTAACTTTAGTATCTTAAAATAAAATGTATGTTGGTTAAAAAAGTTGTTTTAAAAAGTATCAAAGATATGCCTGATTATTTTTCAGTAGACGATGCGGTGGAACGAATTATTCTTTTGGGGAAGATTGAAAATGCGCAGACGGAAATAAAAGAAGGAAAAGGTTTATCTACTGCTCAAGCCACAAAAAAACTTCAAAAATGGCTGAAGTAGTTTGGGCTCCCTCTTCAATAAAAGATATTAATGCCATCGCAGAATACATTGCCAAAGATTCGTTGATAGCAGCAAAAAATATGGTAGAGTTATTTTTTCAAAAGGCAGAAATATTAATTCGATTCCCATATTATGGAAAGCAAGTTCCGGAAACTAAAAATTCCTTTTTAAGAGAAATTTTAGTTGGTAGGTACAGGATTATTTATGAGGTTTTTTCAGAAGATCAGGTAAATATTCTTACGGTACATCATCAATCAAGATTATTGAAAAATAATCCGTCAATTAAAAGAAGAATTAGAAAATAATAATAACTGTAACAATATATGCTCTAATGAAAAAGGGTACCTACAAAATATATGAATCAGCAGAGGAATTGGAAATTGCAAGGCTAAAACAAGCAGCAAACACCACTTACACTGAAAGGTTTTATACACTTACCAAATTGATAAGGATTTCCAAAATGATTAACAATGCAAAAATAGCTTCTTCTTCAAATAACAATAAAACTTAGTCCCCTCCTTTCACATAACTTATTATTCCCCTCTCATATTCTATACTTCTGCTTTTCAACACAGAATATACTGCTACACTCAATACTGCTACCAAAAAAAGTGATGCCGCCATACCCATGTAATAATTATTCCCTTCTTTTTTCTTAAAATAAAAGAAGATAAAAGCAGCAGCAAAAATGATTGAAATATTTACATAAATAAGTAATCTGTAATTTTTCTTCATTTCAATTATACGACCTAATTCATTACTTAAAAGCTCTGGATGCAAACTATAATTATAGACATTTCTAATTCTTAGAACATCGGCTTTTTGATAATTAGAAATGCCTGCTCCTAAATGTATTATAGCAAAAACTGCTAAAGGCAATGCAAAGCCTTTGTACCATTGGGTTTTGATGCTTACAAAAAATACAATTGCTACAATTAGTGCTATTGCACCTAATACCATTAAAAATATTTGCTCATTTTTAAAAGCATTAAAATACTGTTCAATATCTTCTTTTGTAAACATGTTAATCTTATTTATTCTTCAATAGCGGCTAACATATTCTTACCCATTGGCGCTTCAGACGACTCAAAAAAATGAGTAAGATTACCGTGTTCGTCAACTAAATATTTGCAAAAATTCCAGCTTGGTTCATTGCTGTTCCATCCATTTTTCTCTTTATCCGTCAGCCAATCATACACCGGGTTTTGAGATGAGTGTATCACCACTTTACTTTTTTTCATGAGCGGAAAAGTAATACCATAATTATTTTTACAAAACGCTGCAATAGCGTTGTCATCTTTATTTTCCTGTTTTTGAAAATCATTGGCAGGAAAAGCCAAAATCTCTAATGTATCTTTTTTTAAATGATACAGTTTTTCTAAATCTTCATATTGGGCAGTATAACCACAATCTGATGCTGTGTTTACTATCAAAACCTTTTTATTTTTTAA
>JACMNZ010000381.1 GCA_014378285.1 Pseudopedobacter sp. | reverse complement strand
CTTTTTATTTGCCTTCCTTCGTGACTCCGCTCAGGATTACAAATAAAAAGGATGCCGTTTCAATCCCTAACGCAAATTTCAAATCGCCATTATCTATTAAACATGCTGACAATAGGAAGTTTATCCCATGCAAATCAAACCCCAATAGTATGTATTAATATTTATAATGAGATGTCTCCTTGCGCCATGAAGGCTAAATGAAAAAAATTGTTATTCAAAGTATAAACTAAAGACAAAATTTCTTAAAAAAAGTTTGTCAATCGGGGTAGAATAAGGATGTTCTTCTCTCGTTAAAATACTATTTATGCTATTACTCAACTTTATTTCTGGCGAAAGTTTAAAATACTCAAAATATAAATCGAAGCCAATTCCAGCTTCATAAGAAAGAAAATTACGCTTGTTTTTTAATAATCTACTAATGGCTATATCGCCAATATCATCAGCTTTTTTACCACTTATCCCAACACTATATTTTGCGCCACCAATTAAATATGCTCTAAAGTCTTTACGACGGTCGGATTTTAATTTTAATGAAATTGGAAATTCTAAAGAAGTGGAGGTAACTGTTCTTCTAGTAAAACCATCTGGAGACTGAGAATCTGCCCTGTCATAAGATGCTCCATCATTAAATTGATAATCAATAATGCGATCTGTAAATATAAAAGTTGGAGTTACTCTAAAATTTAAGTTTGGAGTAACAAATATATCTGGTAAAACAAAACCAATCCCGAAGCCAGGATTTTGAATAGAACGGATGCTTTTTAATCCTTTTGTAACCTGAACTCCGTTTTCATAATAAGGAAGTTCCCAATCTGTAAACTTTTGGATTTTATATTCTGAACTAATATATTGAAAACTAAAACCGAAATGGATATCTTTTTCATCAACGCCACCGCCATAATTACCTTGAGAAAAGGATTTTACAGAAAAAATTAATAATACAAAACTTAAAAGCGTTTTGGTTTTAATCATTTAGTACCTGTGTAAATAGAACAAATTCCAAACGCCAAAGGTTTACATTTGGTATTTTTATAGCCTACTTTATCCATCAAAGCCGTAAATTTTTCACCATCAGGGAAAGCCGCAACAGACTCTGGTAAATAAGAATATGCACTTGCATCTTTAGAGAAAACCTTACCAACTGTTGGGGTTACATAATTAAAATAAAAATTATAAAGCTGTTTGATGGGAAAAGCCTTAGGTTTAGAAAATTCTAAAATTACTGCCTTGCCATTTGGTTTTAATACCCTTAACATATCTGCAATTCCCTTTTCTATATTTTCAAAATTTCTTACACCATAAGCTACGGTAACGGCATCAAAAGAATTATCATCAAATAAAAGCTTTTCAGAATCTCCTAATTTCACCTCGAAAACATCGCTTTTTCCTCGTTTTAATATCTTTTCATCAGCAATGTTTAACATTCCTTGAGAAATATCTACACCTATAATCTTTTTAGGTTTTAGTTTTTCTAAAGCTTCAAAAGCAAAATCGCCAGTACCGGTTGCCACGTCTAAAATTGTTTGAGGTTTATCTTTAACTAATTCATTTATAGCTTGTTTTCTCCAAATAATATCAATACCTAATGATAAGAAATGATTTAAAAAATCGTAGGTTTTAGATATATTATTGAACATATTAGCTACCTGTTCTTTCTTGGTAAGCTCTTGATTTTTGTATGGAGTAACGTTTTCTGACATGATGAGCGCAAAGATATATTTTTGTTATCGATTTGAAGATTTTCGATATTTAAGGCTTAAAGGTTTTATCAAAGAAATTGTTTTTAATGATCTTAAAATTACCTAAACGGGACTTTAATACAACAATTATCAAAATATGAGTAATTTGAAATTTAATCTGGATTTTTGTGACGAGTTTCCATAAGATAATTACTTCATGATGTTAAGACACCAATCAAGGTGAAATAATTTAAGCATTAGAAGATTTGTTTTCTATTAGAAAACTTTTAACTTTGTTCATTCTAAGTAAATTATAAATGTTTAATATCATTAACCGTAAAACTCTTTTAGCTTATACAGGAGAATATCCTAAAGCTAAAAATGCTTTGCTTGAGTGGTATTACGAATTTTTAAATGCTGATTTTGAAAACTTCCAAGAACTAAAAGCAGTTTACAAAAATGCAAGTTTAGTAGGTGACGACCGTGTTGTGATTAATATAACAGGTAATCATTACCGGTTGGTTATTAGAATAATTTTTGTTTACAAAGTGATTCAGATTAAGTGGTTTGGAACACATAAAGAGTACGACAAAATTGATGTAAAGAACATAAAATTTAAGAAATCATGAATTTACATATCTTAAAAAAAGACGAAGAATATCAGGAATTATTAGATTGGGTAGATGCCCAATTTGATATGAATGTTTCTCCTGATAGTAAAGCTGGTGAAGATTTACAAGTTGCTTTACTATTGATTAAACAATACGAAGACGCTCATTTCCCTATTCCTAAACCCGATCCACTTTTAGTAGTGAAGCAAAAAATGCAAGATGAAGGTTTAAAAAATAAAGACTTAACAGAGTGGATTGGAAGCAAAAGCTATGTATCTTCTTTACTGAGTGGAAAGAAACCTTTAACGCTTAAAATTGCTAAGGT
>JACMNZ010000059.1 GCA_014378285.1 Pseudopedobacter sp. | reverse complement strand
GAAGAATTTGGGATAGCCATCACATAATCAATCAAATCTTGATGATCGCCATGGCCGCTCAATAAATCTGTTCTCTTTATCGTTGCAAAAACAGAAAGTTCTCTGCCCTTGATATTAACAATAGAATCACCTCTTAATAACCGATGCCCTAAAGTACCTTTAGCGCAATAACCAATAAAGAAAATTGTAGCATAAAAATTTTGGATGTTATAAAAAAGATGATCCTGAATCCTACCGCCTTCTAACATTCCGGCAGAAGAAATGATGATGCAAGGCTCAAAATGGTCAGATATTTCTTTGCTTTCTTTTAACTCTTTTACATAACTAAGGTTATCAAATTCATACCCATCGCCTTTATCATTATAAAAAGAACGAGCTTCTTCACTTACGTATTTATAGTGTTTCCTGTAAATTTGTGTTGCCATAGTTGCCATTGGGCTATCTACAAACACAGGAATAGGAGGGAGCTCATTATCCGTAAAAATCTTATTTAAAGAAAATACCAAAGATTGGGTTCTCCCAACAGAAAAAGCTGGAATAATTAGACGACCAGGTTGATCAATACAAGCTTCCTTAATCGCTTTAATTAATACATTTTTTAAACTTTCTTTATCAGAGTGTAAACGCCCGCCATAAGTGGATTCGCAAACCAAATATTGCGTTTCTGGTAAATATTCCGGGTCGTTTAAAACAGGATAATTTTTACGGCCAATATCGCCTGTAAAGGCAATGGTTTTGTTTTCTCCGTTTTCTAAAATTTTAAAATGAGCTGCGGCTGCACCTAACAAATGTCCCGTAGGTATCAGCGTAAGCGTAATGTTTTTTGTTATTTCAAAATTTTGGTTAAACGGAATAGGAACTATTCTATCTGCAGTATCATTTACATGCTTTTGAAGATAAAGCGGATGGACGTTATTGAAGGCTTTATTTTTATTACGATGAAATTTTTTATGTCGCCTAGATTTATTCTGTTTTCCCATAAAGATATTCACAGAATCTGAGAGCAGTAATTGAGTTAAATCTGCAGTTGGATAAGTACACAGAATTTGACCTTCAAAACCATTTTTAACCAACGTAGGTAGGTTTCCGCTATGATCAATATGAGCGTGGGTTAAAATCACGACATCAATATCAGACGGATTAAAGGGAAAATTTTCGTTTTGGCTTAATTCTACACCGCCTTCATAATTAAGGCCGCAATCCACCAAAATCTTATAATTATCAATCTCTAAAAGATGCATACTGCCAGTTACCTGTTCTGCAGCACCCCACACGGTTAATCTCATTTACAAGTTTTGAAAAAATAATACAATTTATGAAATTAAATGTTTTGATAAAGTTCTAACAAATTTTTGGCGATTTTTTCATCCCTAAAATTTAAAGCATATTCTTTACCCTTTAAAATCATTTCTTTTTGTAATGAAGCATTGCCCAAAATTTTTAAAACAGCCTGAGATAATTCTTCTTCATTATCCGGAGAAACATAAATTGAATTTGAGCCACCAGCTTCTTCTAAGCAAGAACCTGTTGCTGAAATTACAGGAACGCCAGAATTTAAAGCTTCTAAGATTGGGATGCCAAAGCCTTCAAAACGGGATGGATAAACAAATATTTTTGCCAATTGATAAATAGTCGGTAAATCTTGAAAAGAGACATCAGACAAAATTTTAATCCTATTTTCTAATTTATTCCTTATGATGAAATCATTAAGAATTTCTACATATTCGGTTTGTTTTCCTACTAAAACTAAGCTAATTTTTGGAGGTAATAGATTTAAGGCTTTTAAAATAAGTAATTGATTTTTACGGATTTCTATACTACCAACGCAAAGTAAATATCCGTCTGATAAATTATATTTTTGCTTAATTTTCTCTTTTTCATCAGCAGAAACCTTACTACTAAAAACAGCATCACATCCTTGATAAATCACAGCGACTTTATTATTATCAGTACCAAAAAAATGAATGATATCTCTTTTGGTTTGCTCACTTATCGCGATGATTTTATCTGCTTTTTTGCAAGATGATCTAAATTTATAATCATAAATTTTTCTATCTAACCATTTAAAATATTTGGGATAGCGCAGATAAATTAGATCATGAATGGTAACTACAGATTTGATATTTGCTTTTTTTAATCCACTTGGGATCTCATGACTTAAACCATGAAAAAGCTCAATCTTATCTTCTAAAAGTTCTTTAATCACACCTTTGCTCCTCCAGTAAGATTTTAAAAATTTTATTGGAGCGGTTCTGATAAAAACATTTTTTAAATCAAATAAGAAATTTGTGCGAGGATTTTTTACCGCTTTTGGTGCGTAAAGGAAATATTGATTTTGTGGTTGATTTTCGGATAATATTCTAATTACAAAACGAGCATAATTTCCCAAACCTGTAAAGTTTTGAAATGCTCTTTTTGCTTCAAATCCGATTTTCATATTTTAGGTTTTAGGTGGTAAGTTTTAGGTAATAAGTTTTAGAAGTTCTAAAACTTATTACTTACAACCTATAACTCTTAACTCAAATTAAACTGCCACACTATGATCTCTTAAAGCATCGTTAAGAGAAGTTTTCTTATCTGTAGATTCTTTTCTTTTTCCGATAATTAAAGCACAAGGTACTTGAAACTCACCAGCGGGGAATTTTTTAGTGTAAGAACCTGGAATTACAACAGAACGTTCTGGTACAACCATTTTATGTTCAACTGGCTCTGGCCCTGTAACATCAATAATTTTTGTTGAAGCTGTAAGTACAACATTAGCACCTAAAACCACTTCTTTTTCTAACCTAACTCCTTCTACAACTATTGCTCTGGAACCTAAAAAACAACCGTCTTCTATAATTACAGGGGCGGCTTGAACGGGTTCTAAAACACCTCCAATACCCACGCCGCCACTTAAATGCACATCTTTACCTATTTGAGCACAAGAACCAACTGTAGCCCAAGTATCTACCATAGTTCCACTATCTACATAAGCACCAATATTTACATAAGAAGGCATTAAGATAACTCCTTTGGCTAAATAAGCACCGTATCTGGCTAATCCGTGAGGTACAACTCTGACACCAGTTTTTTTGAAATCGGTTTTCAATTTCATTTTATCATGAAAAACAAATGGTCCAGCTTTAATTTCTTCCATTTCTCTTATCGGGAAATACATAATTACTGCTTTTTTTAACCAATCGTTAACATGCCAAATAGTCCCAATTTTTTCGGCAACCCTAAACTCTCCAATATCTAATCTATAAATGATACGCTCAATGGCATCTCTATATTCTTTAAAATTAAGCAGGTTTCTATCGTCCCAAGCTTCTTCAACGGCTTTTTTTAATTCGGCTATCATTGTAAAATTTGTTTTTGTGCAAATTAAAGGTTTTTTTGCCATAGAAGGGAATTTTGCCTTATTTTTGGATGCAATGGCAGAAAAATTAAGGATTGATAAATATTTATGGTCTATTAGGTTATTCAAAACTCGTTCTTTAGCAACAGATGCTTGTAAAGCTGGAAGAGTTAAGAAGGAAGGAACAAACATAAAACCCAGTCATGAAGTTAAAATTGGTGAGGTTTATCAAGTTTCTAAAGCTATAGAAAAAAAGATAATAAAAGTTTTAGAACTTTTACCTAGCCGCGTAGATGCAAAAAAAGCTGTTTTGGCTTACGCCGATTTAACGCCGCCAGAAGAAACGGCAAAATATAAATCTATGTTTCATTCTCCAATATTAACACGTGATAGAGGTACAGGAAGACCAACAAAAAAGGATCGCAGAGAAATTGATGATTTAAGTGATAGTTTTTTTGATACTGAGGAAAAGGATTAGGTTATAGAATTGTAGGTTATAGGGTTGTAGGTTTTATGTAATAAGTGATAAGTTTGTACTTAAAACATATTTAAAATCTGGCTCGGTTTGCAAATTGGCAAAATAAATTTTATTACCTAGTAAAGCTTTCCATCAACTTTATACTTAACAAAGCATCACTTAAAGAACAAGGATTTTCTTCTTTGTCTATAAAGTAATTCACGGTTTTTTCAATCATATTTTGTTGGATGTGATGAGGATTTTCAAAACTGAAAACCTCAGTTTGTCCATCTTTAACTAAGGCCATTTCATTACTGAAAAAAGAAAAAATGATTTTTCCTGTGCTTCCAATAATCTCGCATTGTTCAATCTCATTATTTGGATGAGCATTAAAATTCCAGATCCCACTAAATGTAATGTTGTTTTTAAATAAAATTTGTCCAACGGTAATGTCATCGGCTTTGCTATTTTCAGCTTGATTTTTTGAAAAGCCCTTACTTAATATCGGAGCACCAAAAATATGAACCAAGATATCTAATTGGTGAGGTGCTAGATCAAAAAACAAACCTCCACCTGAAATTTCCGGATTCAATCGCCAATTATCATCGCTTTTAGCAATCATATCTGAATTGGGTTTTTGTAATAATTTTAAATCGATAATTCTTACTTCTCCAATTATCCCACTATCAATCAGTTCTTTTAATTTAACAAATAGAGGTAAAGCTCTACGATAGTGAGCAACAGTAACTTTTTGATTGGTCTGCTTTTCAACTTCAATTAATTTTTCACATTCATCAACTGTTAAAGTAACAGGCTTTTCTATGTAAACATTTTTTCCTGCTTTCATGGCCTTTACAGCATAATTTTTATGAAAAGCAGGTGGAGTAGCTACATAAATCGAATTTATTTTTGGGTCGTTTATTAAATCATCAGCGTTAGCGTACCACTTTTTTATTTGATGTCTTTTTGCATAATCCTCAGCTTTTTTAGCATCGCGACGCATCACTGCTTCAATCTTAGAATTTACAACTTTATTAAATGCAGGGCCACTTTTCACTTCCGTAACATCTCCACAGCCTAATATTCCCCAAGTTATATCCTTCATTTTTTTAAGTATTTAGTCTTTAATATCAAGTATAAAGTATAAAGAAGCAATAAAGCGAATAGGTTAACCTAAAACTTATTACTTTCCACTTAAAACTTAATAATCAATTTTCTTTTCACTTTTCTCCCACAAATTAAAAGCTACAATAGCTTCATCAGCTAAAATTTGCTCAGATTTTAATTTCCTATTTTCTGGTTTTAAATCTAGTTCTTCGTAAATAAAAGCATCATCAAAACCGATATTTGCAGCGTCTTTTTTTGTATTTCCGTAATACATTTTATCTAATCTAGCCCAGTAAATTGCTCCTAAGCACATTGGGCATGGCTCGCAACTTGTATAAATTACACAACCCGCTAAATTGAAAGTGTTTAATTTAGTACATGCTAATCTTATAGTTGCTATTTCCGCATGTGCTGTAGGATCGTTTGTTGTAGTAACTGTATTAGCACTTTTAGCTATTATTTTTCCATCTTTCACAATCACAGCTCCAAATGGCCCGCCT
>JACMNZ010000380.1 GCA_014378285.1 Pseudopedobacter sp. | reverse complement strand
CGTACGCTCACCAATTTCTACAATCTCTTCTTCAATTTGCTTTTGTGTTTTGGCAACTACTTCTTCAATTCTAGCAGGATGAATACGTCCGTCAGTTACCAAACGGTGTAATGCCAAACGAGCAATCTCACGTCTCACAGGGTCAAATCCTGATAAAATAATCGCTTCTGGTGTATCATCAACAATAATTTCAATCCCTGTTGCAGCTTCTAAAGCCCTAATGTTTCTACCTTCACGCCCAATAATTCTACCTTTAATTTCATCGTTTTCGATGTTAAAAATAGAAACTGTATTCTCGATCGCAGATTCTGTAGCTGTACGTTGAATGGTTTGTATAACTACTTTTTTGGCTTCTTTTGCAGCTGTTAACCTTGCTTCATCAACAATATCCTTAATAGACGCCATTGCGTTAGTACGAGCTTCTTCTTTTAAATTTGAAACCAATTGCGCTTTTGCTTCATCAGCAGAAAGACCTGCAATAGCTTCTAATTGCACAATATGTTGACTTTTAATAGTCTCCGCTTCTTCTTGTTTATTTTTTAATATCTCGGCCTGCTTTTCAAAATTTAGTTTAGACTTTTCAAGCTCTTGTTCTTTTTTACCAGCATTTTCAATCTTATCATTTAAAGATTGTTCTTTTTGTTTCAACGTATTTTCGCGTTGTGCTGCAACTGTATTTTTTTGATTAATTTCTTGCTCATGGTCAGATTTCATTTGCAAAAATTTCTCCTTCGCCTCTAGTAATTTATCTTTTCTTAAGATTTCGGCTTTGCTTTCCGCCTCTCTTAAAATCTTTTTAACCTTGTTTTGCGCAGCTACTTCTTGCTGCTTCAAAAGCTGTCGTAGTAAGTACCTTCCTATCACTATACCAAATCCTAAAGCTACTACCGCAATAATCAGGTAAATTAATATTTCCATAAATTGTAATTAAATAAAATAAAAAAACCGCGTTAAATCTTAGACTTCATGTATTGTAAACTTGTCGATCACGCTTAGGGTTTAAGCCATAAACAGATGGCTAAGCCAAATGAATGATGCTTTTGTAACCCTTCTTCATATCGAAGTGTTAAGTTTTTTAATAGTGAAACCTAAAATCTAACACGGTTAGATCTTATATGCTTTTATAAAGAACGTTATTTTGCTTTAGTAAAAAAATCGTTTAACAAACTATCCAATTGGTAAACCTTCTCTGCTACGTCCGTATCCTCATTACTCGCTTTTTTTTCTGCATATATACTTGCAGAAGCATAATGTAACACACACATAGAAAGCAAGTCTTGTTTATCTTTAACCGCATACTTCTCCTGAAGTTCTTTGATACGATCATTGATCAATTTAGCAGCTCTCCTTACCACTTCTTCCTCTTCCATGTTGATCTTTAAAGGATAAACACGGTCGGCAATATTTATTTTTATCGAGATTTCTCCCATCTGAGCATTAGGTTCACAATGTATTACTTATTTAGCAACACAATACACTTATCTATTTCCCGCACAAATTCGTTAATTTTTTGCTTTATGTCAAGTGTTTTTTCGTTTGAGCCTTCTAAACTTTTCGCTAGCTTCAAAACTCTTAACTTTTCTTCCAAATCTTTTCGCTTGTTTTCACTGGTTTCTAAAGCTACTTTTAAATGCTCATTTTCCAAATTTAACAAGTCATTATGCTCCTGTAAGGCTCTTGACAAATCTACCAGCTTTTGGGTGCGGTCCAGCACCTGATCTAATTTCTTAGCAATTACAGACATT
>JACMNZ010000379.1 GCA_014378285.1 Pseudopedobacter sp. | reverse complement strand
CAAAGGGTTGGCAAAAAAAATGATTGGTTTTATTGAGGATTTTGCTTTAGAAAATAACGTTTACAGCGTTAAAGCAGATACTAATTTTGATAACGTAGCAATGCTTAAAATTTTTGAAAATTTGGGTTACACTCATTGTGGGGAGGTTTATTTTAGGGGAAGTGCGAGGAAAGCTTTTGAAAAAGTGTTGATAAAAGAACAACCAAAAAATAAGTTTGATTTTTAAAACACAGGCTTATTTACCTAAACCGGCTTTCTTAAATTAGTTGCAATTCAGCACCTTTTTAAACTTTAATTAGCAACCAATTCTAAGTTTGCTTTCCTTTTTTTATCGATGTAATAGATAAGAAACATGATAATTACTGAAGCGATAATAAGCATGAAATAGCTATAACTTAGATTTTTTTCGTCTTTTGCAGGAAAAATCTCTATGATGAAATAGCTCAAGAAAGAAACCATAACATAAGCTAATCCTCCGGTTAAACCGCCAGAAATTCCTGCATTTTTTGGAAACCTTGCCAAGCAATAAGTGAAATAATTATTGAAGGTAAAGCCTGCGGCAATGTGTATTAAAAAAGCAAAGCCAACTAAACTGTAAATGTTATTGATAAAACCAAGGCTCAAAATCATGATGATTACGAATGCTAATTGCGCAACAAGGTTTACAGAAAGTCGTTTAATAAAGGGTTTATCTATGGTTGCTTTGCCAATAAAACCTCCAATCATCCACGCAATTCCTAAAATTAAAGAACTATAACCTGCGTAAACCACAGAAAGATTTAGATGATGCTGTATGATGAAAGGACCCGTCATGTTAAAAACCATGACCATGCTATAAGCCAAACCAAGCATTACAATACCAAAGGTAAAGCTGGCTGTCGAAATCATTTCTTTATAAATATTAGCGATTTTCTTAATCCTGAATTCTTGAAAATTATTTAATGTTTCTCCACTAAAAAGATATTCTAAAAGCGCAAATGCCAAGGCAAAAATGGCTAAAAAGTAAAAGTTAGATTCCCAACCAAAAGATTTCTCTAAATATCCACCAACAAATGGCGCAACAATTGGCCCTGTAGACCAGATAATGGTAAATAAGCTTAAATAATGCTTTAGCTTTTCTCCGGTAAATAAATCTACAAAATAGGCTCTTTTAGAAACAACAATAGCACTCACCGTAATACCATGGACCACCCGCATTAAATAAATGAGATAAATATTATGCGTATTGGCCACTAAAATACAAGAGGCAGCCAATATCAATAAAGAATAAAAACTAATTTTAAAACGGCCAAAACTATCTAAAAAACTGCCGATAAAAAGTTGTGAAACGCCATAACTTATTAAAAAGAAACTTAACGTAAGCTGAGCTTGCAGCTCGCTGACATGTAATTCATTAGCCATGTTTGGCAGAGAAGGCAAATAAATATCAGTTGCAAAACCAGATAACGGAAGTAATGCAAAAGCTAAAAAAGTAGCTATGTTTTGGTGATGTTTTTTAATCTCTTTATATTTTTTGGGTTGGGCTTGCATTAGGGAAAAAGTATTCTTAATATTCAAATTATTGTAAAACTGCAAAGGTAAAAGTTTAATAAGTAATGCACTTTCTATAACACCAATGTTTTACAATTTTGACTTTATAATTAAATAATGAGGATAAAACCAATGAT
>JACMNZ010000378.1 GCA_014378285.1 Pseudopedobacter sp. | reverse complement strand
TTACGGTTTTTAAACACGAATATTTTGATGTTTTAAACCCAAATTGGTTTTATCATAATTGGTGGTTTTTAATATCTTTGCCTTCAATATGAGCGATAATCGTTATAATCAACGTGGCGTTTCTGCCGGAAAAGAAGATGTACATAATGCCATTAAAAATATTGATAAAGGCATTTTTCCTCAAGCATTTTGCAAAATAATTCCAGATATTTTAGGTGGTGATGATGCTTATTGCAACATTATGCATGCCGATGGAGCAGGTACAAAATCTTCCTTAGCTTATATCTATTGGAAAGAAACTGGTGATATTTCGGTTTGGAAAGGTATTGCTCAAGATGCAATTATCATGAATTTAGATGATTTGCTTTGCGTTGGCGCAACCGACCATATTTTATTGTCGTCTACCATCGGGAGAAATAAAAATTTAATTCCTGGGGAAGTAATTGCAGAAATCATCAATGGAACTGAAGAAATTTTAACCGATTTACGTGAAATGGGAATAAACATTTACTCTACTGGTGGCGAAACTGCCGATGTTGGTGATTTGGTGAGAACCATCATTGTAGATTCTACGGTAACTTGTAGGATGAAAAGAGAAGACGTCATTTCTAATCATACCATTAAAGCTGGAGATGTAATCGTTGGTTTATCATCAAGCGGACAAAGCAAATACGAAAAAGAATATAATGGAGGAATGGGTTCTAACGGATTGACTTCTGCCCGTCATGATGTTTTTAATAAAGCGGTAGCCAATAAATTCCCAGAAAGTTTTGATCCAGCTGTTCCTTTTGATTTGGTTTTTTCTGGCAATAAAAGTTTAACCGATCAAATCAAAATTGATGAAAACATATCAGTTACCGCAGGTAGATTGGTCCTTTCGCCAACCAGGACTTATGCTCCTGTAATTAAAAAAATCTTAGATAAATACCGTTCTCAAATACACGGAATGGTGCATTGTAGCGGTGGCGCACAAACAAAAGTGCTACATTTTATAGAAAACCTGCACATTATTAAAGATAATTTGTTCCCAATTCCACCTCTCTTTAAACTCATTCAAGAACAATCAGGTACGGATTGGAGAGAGATGTATAAGGTTTTTAATATGGGTCACCGAATGGAGATTTATGTTGATGCTGCTTACGCCGATGAAATCATTACCATTTCAAAGTCTTTCGGCATAGATGCTCAAATTGTGGGTAGGGTAGAAGCAGCCGATAAAAAGCAGGTAACCATCACTTCTGAAAAAGGAGAGTTTGTTTATAATTGATTTTCAGATTTACATTTCTATAATCTAAGTTTTGCGTTAGGGATTGAAACGGCAGCTTTTTTGTTGGTCATCCTGATCGGAGTCGAAGGAAGGCCAATAAAAAACTATATCTCCCAACTGGCGGACTGTCCGAACGCCCAAATAATAAAACAAATTTATTACCTTAATATTAATTTGTTCTGTTTAAATGGGTCTCTTAAATTAAAAGAGATTGCTACTTTTGTAACATGCCAAAAATCTCAGAAAAAGGAAAAATAATGCCTGCTTCACCAATTAGGAAGCTTACGCCCTATGCAGAGCAAGCTAAATTACAGGGTAAAAAAGTATATCATCTAAATATAGGTCAGCCAGATATTGAGACGCCAGAAATTATGTTGGATGCCGTTAAAAATATCGATTTTAAGGTTTGGTCTTACACATCGTCTGAAGGAACATTAATCTACCGCAGCAAACTAGCAGAATATTATAATAAGTTAAATTATAATATTACTCCAGAAAATATTATTGTTACCGCTGGAGGTTCTGAGGCTATTATTTTTGCGATGATGAGTTGCTTAAATCCTGGTGATGAGGTGATTATTCCTGAGCCTTTTTATGCAAATTATAATGGTTTTGCTTGCGAATGTGATGTAACGGTAAAACCTATTTTATCAGTTATCGATAATGGTTTCGCTTTGCCGCCAATTGCCGAGTTTGAAAAATTGATAAGCGAGAAAACCAAAGCGATTTGTATTTGCAATCCAAACAACCCAACAGGTTATTTATATAGTAAAGAGGAGATGCAAGCTTTAAAAGAGTTGGCATTAAAGTACGATTTATATATTTTTTCTGATGAGGCTTATCGCGAGTTTTGTTACGACGGGAAAGCATTTATTTCGCCGATGCACCTAGATGGATTGGAGGAAAATGTGGTGATGGTTGATACGGTTTCTAAACGATATAGTGCTTGTGGAGCAAGATTAGGCTGTTTAATTACTAAAAATAAAGCAGTAATTGCTACCGCTTTAAAGTTTGCACAAGCTAGGTTAAGCCCAGGAATGATTGAACAACTAGCCGGAACTGCTGCAATTGATACCCCAGATAGTTATTTTGAAGAAGTAAATGCCAGATATACCGAACGCAGAAATACTTTGGTAGAGGCACTAAATAAAATGGAAGGTGTTTTTTGCCCAAACCCAGGTGGTGCATTTTATGTGGTAGCAAGTTTACCAATTGATGATTCTGATAAGTTTTGCCAATGGATGTTAGAGGATTTTTCTTATGAAAACCAAACCGTAATGATGGCACCAGCAACTGGTTTTTATGCTACAAAAGATGCAGGAAAAAATGAAGTAAGAATGGCTTATGTTTTAAATATTGATGATTTAAATAAGGCTATGGTTTGTTTGGGAGAAGCTTTGAAGGTTTATAATAAATGATTTCACAGATATTTAAGATTAGCGTGATTTTATTGCTTGGCTTAAAGATGAATATTTATTGATAGGTCTAATTTTTTATACTGATGTAATTTTGGTACTTTTGAGGATTAGGATTATTTTATAAGTTTTACCACTTATTATTTAAAACCTAATACTTACCACCTAAAAAAATGGGCTCGACCGGAATAGACAGGATGGATGATAAGTGTGTAAGCATGCAGCGCAATGAGGATTCAGCGCTTAAATATTGATTCTCAAAACACAAAAGGCGAAAATAACTACGCTCTTGCTGCTTAATCTTAACG
>JACMNZ010000377.1 GCA_014378285.1 Pseudopedobacter sp. | reverse complement strand
ACATCTCCAACGATAATCAAATAAGCATTTCCGGGAACAAAATAAGTGTTATAATTGGCTTTTACATCCGCCAAAGTGACATTGTTAAGAGTTGCTTCGCTTAAATATTCTCCGGATGGATGTGTTTTTCCAAAGGTTAAAACATCGCCTACTCTGTCTGCTACTGCAGAAACATCTTTTTCTTCAGATTTTAATCCTTCAATGATTTTGGCTTTTTGTTTGTCAAATTCCTCCTGGGTAAACTCTGGATTCAAAGCACCATCAGCCATTAATTCTAAAACACGACCAGCAAATTTAGAAAGTGAACTTGCACTTGCACCATCGGTACTGAAATTAATTCTGGCACCCAAAAAGTCGACTTCCTCATTAAAAGCCGTTTTAGAAATGGTTTTTGTTCCGCTTCCTATCAAAGCACTTGTTAATTCTGCAGCGCCTTTTTTATCTCCTTCAAAATAAGGAGCGTTATCGATTGTTAAGTTAAATGTAACCCTGGGTAGTTTGTGGTTTTCTACTATTAAAACTTTCAGACCATTTTTGAGTTCAAAAGTTTCGGGTTTTCCAATTTTAATTGTTGGTGCAACGCCTGGTTTAGGCTGAGGGATGATTTGTGCTTGCATAATGAATGATAAAAACAAGCCAGATAAAACAAATATTGATTTTTTCATGGTGTTTATTTTAGTTTTGTGCTTTGTTTTTTGTAGGAATATAATCTAAAAGTAACCTTTGGTTTTGGTTTAAATATTTTTTGGCAACCGCTCTGATTTCTTCTCTTGTGATGGAACGGTATATATCTTGTTCAGTGTTTATTAAGTTCACATCACCATATAATAAATAGTAAGTTGCTAAATTACTAGCAATTCCATCAATTGTTGAGTTACTGTTGACATATTTATTCTCGAATTTGTTTTGCAGTTTTTGCAATTCTTTTTCAGAAATCAGTTCTGTTTGCAGTTTCAGAATTTCTTCGTCTACTTCTCTGGTAATATCTGCTGTTGTATGCGGCGCCTGTGGCAAACCATAAATTATGTAGGTGCCATAATCTTCCTGATTGTAACTAAATGCGCCAATTTGCAAAGCCGTTTTATTATCGTCTACAATTTTTTTGTACATTCTTGAGCTTTTTCCATCACTTAAAATAGAAGAAATATAATCTAAAACCCTGGCTTCTCTTGTTTTCATAGAAGGGGTTCTATAGGCCGTAACCACCATCGGAATCTGAATATTGCCATCTTCATAAATAGCATTTCTTTGTGTAACGATATCATCTTCTACATACGTTTTTCTTTCAATTTTTTCTCCTCTCGGGATGTTGCCAAAATACTGTTTAATCCACACTTTTGCTTTTTCAGCATCAATATCTCCGGCAACAACCAAAACGGCATTGTTCGGAATATAGAATTTTTTGTTAAACGCCTGAAATTCTTCCAGTTTGGCTGCGTCTAAATGATCCATTGAACCAATAGTTGTCCATCGGTAGGGATGTTTGGTAAACATGTTTTTCTTAACCTCAGGAATCAGTTGCCCATAAGGGCTGTTGTCATAACGAAGGCGTTTTTCTTCTTTAACAACCTCATTTTGAGTGTTTACGCCAATCTGATTAATCACAGGATGAAGCATTCTTTCAGATTCCATCCAAAGTCCCAGTTCTAAGTTATTAGACGGAAAAACTTCATAATAATAAGTCCTGTCTTCGGTAGTATTGGCATTGTTAACGCCACCATTTCCGGTAACGATTTTAAACCACTCGCCACGTTTAATGTTTTCTGTACCCTCAAACAACAAATGTTCAAAAAAGTGCGCAAAACCTGTTCGGTCAGGGCTTT
>JACMNZ010000376.1 GCA_014378285.1 Pseudopedobacter sp. | reverse complement strand
CCACAAAAGATTTGCATCACTTGCAAAAAACCATTTACTTGGCGTAAAAAATGGGAAAACTGTTGGGATCAAGTAAAATATTGTTCAAATCGTTGCCGAAACATTAAATAATGAGCAATATTGTAAAAAGAAATTGATGATTTTAAAATGAGCGAAAAAACAATACTGGTTTGGTTTAGAAACGATTTACGCATCCATGATAATGAAATATTATTAGAAGCTACTCAAAAAGCTACAACCATTTTACCTGTATTTATTTTTGATCCTCGTTACTTTAGTGAAACTATTTTTAAAACTCAAAAAACAGGAAGTTTTAGAACACAGTTTATTTTAGAAAGCGTAGCAGATCTAAAAAAATCATTACAAAAGTTAGGCGGCGATTTATTGGTTACCCAAGGCCATCCAGAAGAAATACTTCCACAAATTTGTGAAAAATATAACGTTAATGAAGTTTATCACCATCGTGAAGTAGCATCTGAAGAAACAGATATTTCTTCTGAAGTGGAAGATGTACTTTGGAAAAAGCAAATTAACTTAAAGCACTTTATTGGCCACACCATGTACCATAAAGAAGATTTGCCTTTCCCAATTAAAGATATACCAGATGTATTTACCACCTTCCGCAAAAAAGTTGAACGTGAAGGTCTTATTCGCCCAGCTTTTGAAACGCCAACAGAAATTAATGTTCCAGATAATTTAGAAGAATCAGCATTACCTTCTTTAACGGATTTAGGTATAAAAGCAGAAAAAATAGATAATCGTAGAGCTATAGATTTTAAAGGTGGAGAAACAGAAGGATTAGGAAGGTTAAAATATTATTTGTGGGATACAGATTTATTAAAAACCTACAAAATAACGCGTAACGGCTTAATCGGGGCAGATTATAGTTCAAAACTTTCACCCTGGCTTTCCGCAGGTTGCCTTTCTTCAAGAGAAATTTATTGGGAAATAAAAAAATATGAACAAGAACGAGGTGCAAATGATAGCACATATTGGCTAATTTTTGAATTACTTTGGCGAGATTATTTCCGTTTTATGTTTAAAAAACATGGTACCCAATTTTTTATGGAGGGCGGTTTTAAAGGTAAAGAAAACGAACATGCCGAAAACCAAGAAGAGCTTTTCGAAAAATGGAAAAATGCTGAAACTGGCGTTCCTTTTATTGATGCTAATATGAAGGAGCTTAATTTAACTGGTTTTATGAGTAACCGTGGTCGTCAGAATGTAGCTTCTTATTTAATAAAGGATTTAAAAGTAAACTGGACATGGGGAGCTGCCTATTTTGAAGAAAAACTAATCGATTATAACCCTGCAAGTAATTGGGGTAATTGGGCCTACGTGGCTGGCGTTGGTAATGATCCTCGTGAAAACCGCCATTTCAATATAGAAAAACAAGCTAACGATTATGACCCAAAAGGAGAATATAGGAAGCTTTGGTTGGAGGGATAAATTAAAAATAAAGCTTTTTTCTTTTTCCTCAAGTCATTTTTTTTACCAAACACAAACTCATATCCTGTTGTTAAACCGCAATGACTAAAACACTCCGACTTATTTTAGGCGACCAGCTTAATCACCAACATTCTTGGTTTAATAAAAAAGATAGTAATGTTACTTACATCATGATGGAAGTAATGCAAGAGCAAACTTATGTGAAGCATCATATCCAGAAGATTGTTGGTTTTTTTATGGCCATGAGGAATTTTGCTGAAGAGTTAACAAAAGAAAATCATCAAATAATTTACTACAAACTAGATGATAAAAACAATTTACAAAACTTTAAAGAAAATATCCAACAAGAAATCCAAAATCATTCTATTGAAAAATTTGAATATCAATTACCAGATGAATACAGATTAGATGAACAAATAAAAAACATTTGTAAGGAATTAGATATAAAATTTGCCGTTTATGAAACAGAACATTTTTACACAAAAAGAGAAGACGTAAAAGACTTTTTTAGTGGTAAAAAGCAATATCTAATGGAGACATTTTACCGCGATATGCGGAAGAAACATCATATTTTAGTGACCAAAGATTTAGAACCTTTCGGCGATAAATGGAATTTTGACCATGAGAATAGAAAAAAATATGATGGTAAATATCCCCTTAAAGCTCCTTTACTATTTAAAAAAGATGCATCAGATATTGTGAAATTATTAGATGATAAAAAAGTTCAGCATTTTGGAAAAATCAAACCAAAAGAGTTTCCTTATCCAACATCACGAAAAGAAGCTCTAAAAATATTAAATTATTTTTGTGAAGAACTGCTTCCAAACTTTGGCAGGTATGAAGATGCCATGTTAAAAGAACATCATACCCTATTTCATTCTTGTCTTTCATTTTCTTTAAATCTTAAAATGATTTCACCAAAAGAAGTTATCAATCAGGTTATAGACACTTGGCAGGCAAATAAAAAAGAAATTGATATTGCACAGGTTGAAGGGTTTGTAAGGCAAGTAATTGGTTGGCGAGAGTATATGAGAGGAATTTATTGGGATCAAATGCCCTCTTTTGCCACTAAAAATTATCTAAACAACGATAATGATTTACCTTCTTGGTTTTGGGACGGCAAAGTAAAAATGAATTGCTTAAAACATTGTATCAATAATTCTTTAGACTATGCTTATGCCCATCATATCCAACGTTTAATGGTTATTGGTAATTTTGCGCTATTAATCGGCGCAAAGCCAAAAGAAGTAGATGATTGGTATTTGGGCGTTTATGCCGATGCTGTTGAGTGGGTGCAAATTACAAATACCCGTGGAATGAGCCAGTTTGCCGATGGCGGTTTGATAGGTTCTAAACCCTATGTTGCTTCTGCCAACTACATCAATAAAATGAGCAACTATTGCAAAGGTTGCAGTTATGATAAAGATAAACGTTATGGAGAAAATGCATGCCCATTTAATAGCCTTTATTGGAATTTCTATATCAAACATGAAGATAAATTAAAGAAAAACCCAAGAATCGGGATGATGTATCGTTTGATAGAAAAAATGGAAAAATCGGAAATTGAATCTATTTTAAAACAGGCAGACATTTACCTAACAAATTTAAACTCGTTATAAAAATAAACAAACCTTTATTAATTTTGTTAAAGGTACTATTAAGTTACATAATACACTGTTAAAAGGTCAATAAGGTGCGGAAATTCTCTATAAGTGATATTGAAAATTTAACAGGTATAAAAGCACATACTATCAGAGTTTGGGAGCAACGATATAATTTTTGTACGCCAAAACGTACCGAAACTAACATCCGCTTTTATGATGATCAAGATCTTTGTACCTTTTTAAACATTGCCGTTTTAAACGAAAACGGATATAAGATTAGTAAAATATCTCAAATGGATGTTTTGGAAATCAATCAATTAGTTAAAAAACTTCAGGAAGATCATTATAATATAAATATACAGGTGCAAATGCTATCAAATGCCATGTTAAAAATGGATGATGATGAATTTGATGAAGTTTTAAATGGTTGTGTTTCTGATTTGGGAATGGAAAGAGCGATATGTGAAATTGTATTTCCATTTATGAGAAAAGTAGGCTTTATGTGGCAAGTGGGTACTATAAATACCGCTCATGAACATTTTGCCACACAAAAAATTGAACAAAAATTAATCTATGATACCTTTAAATTAAATGGCCGTAAAAGCAAAAACTCCAAACGTTTTATATTGTTTCTGCCTCCTCAAGAACATCATGAAATAGGATTGCTTTTTGCGCAATTTATTATTAGGAGCAACGGGCATCAGGCATTATACCTAGGGCAGGATTTACCTTTTGAAAGTTTAGGTGAAGTAGTTAATTATTACGAACCTGATTTTGTTTTTACCGTTCTTACCATCGCTAATACT
>JACMNZ010000375.1 GCA_014378285.1 Pseudopedobacter sp. | reverse complement strand
TTTGCCTGCAAAGATGATTTTTTAAATAGAAAGGCTTATTATGTTAAGAAATACGGGGTTTTTCCAGAATTTAAAGCGGGTTTGCATTATGGGTTAGTAACTGCCGTTGAGGTGGGAGATGTAAAAAGAGAAATTGCTTTCCACGGTGATACTTTAAATGTTACTGCAAGGATACAAGCGAAATGTAACGAGTTAGATGCTGATTTGATTATTTCTGAAGACTTGAAAGACACTATAAAAAACAAACATTATTTTCAGTTCGAATCGCAAGGATTAGTGCCGTTGAAGGGCAGAAAACAAGAAATTTGTATTTATACGGTATGCAAGTCTTAAAAAACTTTAATTGAGCTAGTATTCATCGTTATCCAAGTTAAACCACCATTAATAAAATAATTACTACCTATTATTAATACCCTTTTTTGAATCTACTCCTAATTTTTTTGCTGCCATTTTTTTAATCCCCATTAATTAATTACTCATTTTTTTTATCTTCTTGATTATTCCCTTAAATTTGAACCACATATTAAAATCACATGGAAGAACAATTCGATTATCAAGATTATAACTGGTTATATTATTTAATAGGTCTAGTTTTTGGTGCAATAACTGGCTGGGCAATTGAAGGTCATATCATCATTGGTGCAATTTTAGGCTTATTAACTGGCGGACTTTTCCAGTTCCTGATTAACAAGAGCCGTGGAGAGCAAGAAGCCTAATCAAGAGCTTCCCCCATTCATCAAAAGCTGGAGCCAGTTTTATATTATTGTAATCTGTTGGCTGGCTCTGCTCATTTTTTTTTTTAACCTCGTCACTAATTATTTTTCATGAGTGCAATAGACTGGATAGTACTTAGTTGTACCATTTTGTTTATTGTGGCTTACGGCATCTATAAAAGTCGTGGACAAAAAAATATCGACGGTTATTTATTAGGCGACCGTTCTATGCCTTGGTATAGTGTCGGTCTTTCTGTAATGGCCACACAAGCCAGTGCCATCACTTTTCTTTCGGCTCCAGGATTGGCCTATTCTGATGGCATGCGTTTCGTTCAATTCTATTTTGGTTTGCCTTTGGCAATGATTATTCTCTGTATCACTTTCGTCCCAATTTATCATAAGTTGAAAGTCTATACGGCGTATGAATTTCTAGAGCAACGTTTCGATTTAAAAACCAGAGCACTTACCGCATTTCTATTTCTGATCCAGCGTGGTCTATCTACTGGGATTACCATTTACGCACCTTCCATCATCCTTTCTACTATTTTAAATATTGACACCACTTATACCACCTTGTTTATAGGTTGTGTGGTGGTTTTATATACCGTTTACGGAGGTACAAAAGCAGTTTCTTATACACAAATGCTGCAAATGAGTATCATTTTCTGTGGACTTTTTTTAGCAGGATTTATGGTGGTTCAATTACTACCAGATAGTGTAGGTTTTACCCGAGCATTAGATATCGCTGGTAAAATGGATAAAATGAATGTCATTGATTGGCATTTTGATATGGATAACAAATACACTGTTTGGAGTGGAATTATTGGTGGTCTGTTTTTGCAATTATCTTATTTCGGGACAGATCAATCTCAAGTTGGGCGTTATTTAACTGGAAGTTCTGTTGGGCAAAGCCGGATGGGTTTGCTGATGAATGCCATGCTAAAAATTCCAATGCAGTTTATGATTTTACTGATTGGAATTTTAGTCTTTGCCTTTTACCAATACCAAAAACCTCCAGTTTTCTTCAATACCTACGAAGTCAATAAAATTGAAAATTCTGCTTTTAAAGCCGAATTTAAAGAACGAGAAAAAGATTTTGATTTGGCTTTCGCCGATAAAAAAGAAAAAGTTATCGCTTTAGAAAGTGCATTAGACAACAAAAAAAATGTTGCAGAAGCGAGTGCGGCAGTTAAAGCTGCGAATGAAAACCTACAGCAAAAACGAGCTGACGCTTTAGCCGTAATGAAGAAAAACGATGCCAATGCTGACTTGGACGATACCAATTATGTTTTCCTTCGCTTCGTTACTCAATATTTACCCAAAGGGTTAATTGGTTTACTCATTGCCATAGTTTGTATGGCCTCTATGGGTTCTACAGCAAGTGCTTTAAATTCGCTGGCTTCCACCACTTCGGTAGATATTTATAAAAGACTCATCAATAAAAGCGGAACAGATTTGCGATACCTCAATATCAGTAAAATCACCACTTTATTTTGGGGAATCGTGAGTATTACCATGGCATTATTTGCCAGTAAGTTGGGAAACCTTTTAGAAGCAGTAAATATTTTAGGCTCGCTATTTTATGGGACCATTCTAGGTGTTTTCTTAGTTGCCTTTTACGTGAAATCAGTTGGTGGTAAAGCTGTTTTTTATGCCGCTCTATTAACCGAAGTTTTCGTCTTCATTGCCTACAAATTTGACTGGATGGCTTATTTATGGCTCAATCTTTTTGGTTGTGCTTTAGTGATTGGATTTGGGTTGGTGTTGGAGAAGATGATTTTTAAAAAATCTATTTGAAATATTGTTGCAAATCAACAACTTGAGAACTAATTCCTGCATTATCAGATTTAATAGCGCTTCCAAATACAACTAAATATCTATTTTGAAAAATTCCAGCTGCTGAATGCTTTCTAGGCTTCATATTTGATTCAATCTCTTTTATTTCCTGTGTTAAAGGATTATATGATTGAATTAGACCTTCATAATCATAACTACCAACAAGAAATATTAAATTTTTATACACGCAAACATCGGTTGCAGAAATAGATTTTGTCAAATGCCCAATCTTTTCCCAAACATTCTTCTCAAAGTCATACCGTTGAATAGTATCAAATGATTGGTGTAAAAAAGGATCATAACCTCCAAATGTATACAGAAATTTACCAAAAACTACTCCTGATGTTTCCATTCCATTTGGCATTGATGCAAGTTTTTAAACTGTTCTTTAATTGGGTCAAACTCATATAGATCATTTAGCCCTATTCCAGTGTTTGCAATATTCTGACCATTAAATTTACTCCCTCCAAATACATAAAGTTTGTTTTCAAATTCAACACATCCCCCATAAGAAGAAAGCATAGGATTAATTACCTTTAGCCTTTTGGTTTCTCCATTTGTTACATCTACACTTTCAACAAAAGAATTTAATATTTCTGATGGGTCGGTTCCCCCAAAAATGTATATCTTATTAGTTTTAGGAATAAAAGCAGCAGGACAATCAAACTTCGGAATTAGTTTATCTGTTAGAACAGCCCAATTATTAAAGCGAGGATTGTATCTTAAAATTTTGGTTGATAATCCGTTTTTTCCACCAACAGCACCATTTATCAAATAAATACAAGAATCATTTGAAACATAGTAAGAATTAGAAATTATGTAAGGTAAATCGGCAATACTTTTAAAATTAAGTTTAAATTTTTCTTTTACTTTTATATCATCTAATTGAATATAATTATCAATCATTTGTATTTCCAATCTTAATGAATCATTCGATTTTAAATATATTGGAATACTAATATTCTTTTTTCCTAAGCTTGAGGCTGATATTAAGTGATTTCCGAAAGAAATATTTTTTATTATAAAACGTCCCAGCGAATCAGTCTGAGTTAAATCTATTGAATCTACACCAATACTCACTCTGTCTAACGGTTGACCATTTTCAGAACTAACTGTTCCACTTATAATAGTTTTTTTAGTTTGAGAAAATGAAAATTGATGACATAACAGTATTATTAAAATTAGGCCTTCTTTCATAAGATTATCTTAAATAAATTTAAGAATTAAAAGTTATTCCCCATTCTAGGTCTGCATTTATTCTTCAACCTCGGTCTGTGTCTTAAAAGAACGAAACTATTACTCCATACTTAGAAAAGAAATAAAAATAGCATGTGACGCCAAAGACCAGAAGAAAAGAAATTTAATTTATTGCTGCTGTTGAAATTCCATAAACTTTCTATACGAGTTCACTGGAGCATCGTGTTCACTGATATTACTATCATCAGAAAGATGAGGAATTGGGTCATTCTCATAAGAAACACTCACTTTAACTTCTAATTTATGCTTTGAAGTTCCCTTGTACGTTCCTTTGACTGGGCTACAATCAACAAAGTTTCTACCTACAGCAAGACGAACATGAGTATCATCTACCAAGCAATTATTAGTTGGATCTAAACCTAACCAACCGTAATCCGGTAAGTAAGCTTCTACCCATGCATGGGTTGCTCCTTCGCCACGCATTCCGTTTTTATTTGGACAAATATAACCACTCACATATCGGGCTGGAATATCCATGTAACGCAGCATCACTAAAAGAATGTGTGCAAAATCTTGACAAACGCCAGATTTCAATTTCCAAATTTCATCTACTGTGGTTTCTACCGTCGTAATACCTTTAATATATTTGAAGTTTTTATAGACATAATCGCACAAATATTTTGCGACTTCAAAAGGTGTATTTTTTTCTCTTTGAGTTGGATTAATTACAGCCAAAATTTCTTCCTGCGTTTTAAAATTTTCCTGCTTCAGAAAATTGATATACGGAACTTGAGTAGCTAG
>JACMNZ010000374.1 GCA_014378285.1 Pseudopedobacter sp. | reverse complement strand
GCTTTATTAGCTTCTAGGATTGCAGTCTCCAACTTACATAAAAACACGCAAAAATCTTTTTCTGAGACTATGCACAAATTGCACACCTATCGTGATGATAAAACTGGCAAACCAGCTGCTTTAATCGCTGATGATGTGATGAAAATTATTTCTGATAATGCAGATTTATTAGACAGTACTATTATATACGATCGCGATTTTAGTTTTGATTATTTCGGATTTAAAACCTTAGAACGTTCTTATCTTTTAAAAATCAATGGTAAAATAGCAGAGCGTCCACAACATTTATTTATGCGTGTTGCAGTAGGTATTCATAAAAACGATTTAGAAAGCGCTATCAAAACTTATGATTTAATGAGCGAGCGTTGGTTTATACATGCAACGCCAACATTGTTTAATGCCGCAACTCCAAAGCCTCAAATGTCTAGCTGTTTCTTATTAGCCATGAAAGATGATAGCATTGAAGGGATTTACAGTACCTTAACACAGACTGCTAAAATTTCTCAAAGTGCAGGTGGAATTGGTTTAAGCATCCATAACGTAAGAGCAACAGGTTCTTATATTGGTGGTACAAACGGTACAAGTAACGGTATTGTGCCAATGTTAAGAGTATTTAATGATACCGCAAGATATGTTGATCAAGGTGGAGGTAAACGTAAAGGTGCTTTTGCTATTTATTTGGAACCTTGGCATGCAGATATTTTCGACTTCTTAGATCTAAAGAAAAATCATGGTAAAGAAGAAAACAGAGCTCGTGATTTATTTTACGCGATGTGGATTTCAGATTTATTTATGAAAAGAGTAGAAGAAGATGGTCAATGGAGTCTTTTTTGTCCTCATGAAGCACCGGGTTTAGCAGATTGCCATGGAGAAGAATTTGTAAATCTTTATGAGCGTTACGAAAGAGAAGGAAAAGCCAGAAAAACAATCAAAGCTCAAGAACTTTGGTTTGCAATTTTAGATGCTCAAATAGAAACAGGCACTCCTTATATTTTATATAAAGATGCTGCTAACTCAAAATCAAATCAACAAAATTTAGGTACTATAAAAAGTTCTAATTTATGTACAGAAATTATAGAATATACTTCTCCAGATGAAGTTGCAGTATGTAATTTGGCTTCTTTATCATTGCCAAGATATATCATCAATGGTGAATTTGATCATAACAAATTATATGAAGTTACCTATCAAGCAACCATCAATCTAAATAGGATTATTGATCATAATTATTATCCTGTTATAGAAGCTCAAAACTCCAACACACGCCACCGTCCAATTGGGTTAGGTGTACAAGGTTTGGCAGATGCTTTTATGATCTTAAAAATGCCTTTTGAAAGCGAAGAGGCAAAGCAATTAAACATCGAGATTTTTGAGACCATGTATTTTTCTGCAATGCAAGCTTCGGCGGATTTAGCAGTAAAAGAACGCGCTTATGAAAGTTTTAAAGGTTCCCCTTTATCTAAGGGTAAATTCCAATTTGACCTTTGGGATGTTAAGCCAGCAACAAAAAGATGGGATTGGGAAAAGTTGAGAAAACAAGTCGTAAAAACTGGTGTTAGGAACTCTTTATTATTAGCTCCAATGCCAACAGCTTCTACCTCTCAAATTTTGGGTAATAACGAATGCTTTGAACCATACACTTCAAATATTTATAGCCGTAGGGTTTTAAGTGGCGAGTTTGCAGTAGTTAACAAACATTTATTAAAAGATTTAGTTGATTTAGGCTTGTGGAACAACAAAATGAAAGAAGCGATTATCTTAGCCAATGGATCTGTTCAAAATATAGATAGCATCCCACAAAAACTTAAAGAATTATACAAAACGGTTTGGGAGATTAAGATGCGTACTATTATAGATATGGCTGC
>JACMNZ010000373.1 GCA_014378285.1 Pseudopedobacter sp. | reverse complement strand
CCAACTTCTATAAATCGTTGTAATTTTCTTTTAGCCACTACTTATTGTTTTTTTACAAAAATAGAATTTTATCTTTGACGATATTTTTAAAAACAATCCATTGGAAAAATCTTCAAAAATTTATGTTGCTGGCCATAACGGGATGGTAGGTTCTGCAATAGTAAGAAAACTAGAAAAAGAGGGTTTTGTAAACATCATAAAAAGAAACTCTAAAGAATTAGACTTAAGAGACCAAATTGCAGTAGCAAAGTTTTATGAAGAAGTAAAACCCGATTATGTTTTTTTAGCAGCTGCAAAAGTTGGTGGTATTGTGGCAAACAATACTTACAGGGCAGAATTTTTGTACGATAATTTACAAATCCAAAACAATATTATCCATCAATCTTATTTAAACAAGGTTAAAAAGTTGATGTTCTTAGGCTCAAGCTGTATTTATCCAAAAATGGCTCCTCAACCTTTAAAGGAAGAGTATTTACTGACCGGTTTATTAGAAGAAACTAACGAACCTTATGCTATCGCAAAAATTACAGGTATAAAGATGTGTGATGCTTACCGAGCTCAATACGGTTGCAATTATATATCGGCTATGCCAACTAATTTATATGGGTATAACGATAATTATCATCCACAAAACTCTCATGTTTTGCCAGCTTTAATTAGAAAGTTTCATGAAGCAAAGAAAAATAACGAACCCAACGTAACCATTTGGGGAAGTGGAAGCCCAATGAGGGAGTTTTTATTTGCAGACGATTTAGCTGATGCTTGTTTTTATCTGATGCAGAATTATGACGAGCCGAACCTAATCAACATTGGTACCGGAGAAGATTTAACCATAAAAGATTTAGCATTGCTAATTAAGGAAATTATTGGTTTTGAAGGAGATTTAGTTTTTGATAGTAGCAAACCAGATGGTACCCCACGTAAATTAATGGATGTAACCAAACTACATAGCAAAGGATGGAAACATAAAGTTGATTTAAAAGATGGAATTGAATTGGCCTACCAAGATTTTTTAAGTAAGTTTTCTTAAAAACTTTAATCTAAACAAAAAAGCCTCTAAATTTGAAATTTCGAGGCTTTTTTGTAGTAAAAGAATATTAATAAGTTTCACTTTCTGGAGGAATACCGTAATCTATATCCTTTGTTGGCTTAACTTTTTTTTTAGTCGAGTTAATAAAATCAGTAGCCTTATCAATCCAATTTACTAAAACGTTTTTATTAAAACTCATAGAATTAACTGTTCTTTGAGATAATATGGAAACTAAGGATTTAACAAATATTCCTCTATTTCTTAATAATGTTTTATTAAGAAATAACGGTAAAAAAACACGGCCAAAGTTTGTTACCCAATCTGCTTTTTTTGATAAAGAATGTGAAGATGCATCACTATCTGAAGTAATACCAACCATTTTCCCTATTCTTTTTAAAAATTTTAACGGGCTTGTAAAAGTTTCTTTAATCGAATGAAACTTTTGTTTAATAACCAATTCATCGTTTAGCTGCTTTAATTCTAAAAAAGCTATCCTAGTTTTTAAATCTTGTAAATTTTGAATTTGAGTCTCCATTATTAATCTTTTTTATTAGAAAAAATACTTTTAATCAATGAGTTTGCTAACGGGTTTGCAATTAGATTACCTCTTCCAAAAAATATAATTAAAGCAATAATTAAATAGAATAAAGCCACAAGAAAATACCCTGCAAAGCTGCTATCTAAAACAGTACATAGATAAACACTACAACCGATGCTTAAAAATACAAGAAAAAACAGCCCAACAATTGCTAATACAATTAAAGAAACAATGCTGCCAACGCCAACTGCTACTTTTTCAATTATTGTGAGTTTTTTTAACTCTATTGTTGTAGAAATATAATCTTTAATTTTAAAAAAAAGCTCTGAAAAGCCTTTATGGTCTGTATTTTCCATCGATAGATATTTATGCGTGTTCTACGTCGTTTTCAAGTTGATCGATATCTTCATCTGCAACTTGAAGTTTAGATTTTATTTTACTTACAACCTTGTCTTTAAACTCGCTTAAGTTATCTATTTCTTCCGCAGCTTTTTCTTTTATGCTATCTCCAAGATTTTTTAATGAATCTGATAATTTATCTCTAGTTTCTGAACCTTTTTCGGGAGCAAATAAGACTCCTAATGCTGCTCCAGCAACTAATCCTGCCATTAATGCGACTAATGATTTTGAACTATTTTCCATTTTTTTTACGTTTTAAGTTTAATAATATTTTAGTTTTCAATGAATTAATAAGAAAATACCTTGCCAAAAAAATAGGATATCACTTAAAACTTATGTTGTGTTTTCTAAGCGATGTTCTAATCTGTCTTCTGCTGCTTTATCATTTTCGTAAATATTGATAAGGTGCATAAACCAAACTAAAAGCAATGGTCCATATACCAATCCAACAAATCCGAAAAGTGGCAATCCTATGATCACACCAATTACAGTAACAAGTGGATGCGTATCT
>JACMNZ010000372.1 GCA_014378285.1 Pseudopedobacter sp. | reverse complement strand
ATTGATTATCTAAACCTTCAAATTGCCGCTGGCGTTAACGCTGTTCAGCTTTTTGATAGTTGGGCTTTGGCATTAAGCTGGGATGATTATACCGAGTTCTCTCACAATTACAATAAAGAAATTATTTCTAAATTAAATAGGAAAGATATTCCTGTGATTTCATTTTGTAAGGGGAGTTCTGTTTTTGCACCTTTAATGGCAGAAGCAAAACCAGATGTAGTTTCAATAGATTGGAATGCAGATTTGAAAAATATCAAACAAATTTTACCAAAAGGAATTGCCGTACAAGGGAATTTAGATCCACACATTTTATATGCCGATAAATTGGTAATCAAAAAAACAATACATAAATTGTTTGAGCGTATGCGTGGCGAAGATGGATTTATCTTTAATTTAGGTCATGGTATTATGCCAGATATTCCTTTTGATCATGTGAAATATGCAATAGATGTAGTTAAAGAGTTTAGATATTAAATAGATGGTTAGTTCGTTTGAAATATAGAATTTTCTAACAAACAAAATACAGCCTAACTAACTAAAACCTTACAAACCAACAAACTGAAAATGTACCAATACGTACTCGCCATACACATCATTTTTGTAATCAGCTGGATGGCGGGGCTGTTTTATATTGTGCGGTTATTTATTTATCATACCGAGGCCAATCAAAAGCCCGAACCCGAAAAAAGTATCCTTCAAAATCAATTTCAAGTAATGGAATCCAAGCTTTGGAATATTATTACTACACCAGCAATGCTACTTTCAGTAGGTGCAGGTTTAACGATGCTTTACCTCAACCCGCTTTTATTAGAAACCGATTGGATGTGGGTAAAATTGAGTTTTGTTGCTGGTTTATTAGTTTATCACATCATTTGTGGCAACATCATCGGACAATTAAAAAGAGGTAAATTTTGGATGACAAGTACTCAACTTCGTTTTTGGAACGAGCTGGCAACCATATTTTTAGTTGCTATTGTATTTACAGTAATCTTAAAAAGCGCTATCGATTGGATTTACGGATTAGTAGGTTTAATTGTTTTTGCTTTGATAATTATGAGTGCGGTAAAATTGTACAAGAAATCAAGGCTTAAAAATCAGAGCTAACCTTTTAAAACAAAATATTTGCTTTTTTTATGCTAAAATATCTATTAGTTCTCGTCTTGTTTTGCTCTTGCAAATCAACATATTCAATTTTCAATAAAAACCCTAATACAGTTGTTAAAAAAAATGGATGGTTATCCGTTAAAAATGGTGAGATTATTAATAAAGATTTTCAGCCTCCACAACTTAGAGGGGTTAGTTTATCCTGGAGTATTTGGCAAGGAAAAAAATATTATAATACTCAAGTAATTGATTGGCTGGTTAAAGATTTTAAAGTTGATTTAGTTAGAGTATCTATGGCAATAGAGCCTAAAGATGGTTATTTGGAAAATCCTGAAGAGCAAAAAAAACTTATTTATACTGTGATTGATAGGGCGATTGCAAATGGAGTTTACGTTTTAATAGATTGGCATGATCACCATGCAAATTTACACATACTACAGGCAAAAGCTTTTTTTTTAGAAATTTCAAAAAAATATGCTGGTGTTCCTAATGTGATTTATGAAATTTGGAACGAGCCGGTTCATCAAAGTTGGGAAGAAATTAAAAAATACGCTTTGGATGTTATCCCAATAATTAGAAAAAATTCAAAACAAAGTTTAATAATCGTTGGATCCCCTAATTGGGATCAAGATGTTGACATTACCTCAAAAAGTCCAATTGTCGATTATCAAAATATCGCTTATTCCTTTCATTTTTATGCCTCTGATCCAGCCCATCAAGAAAAATTGAGGTCAAAGGCAGACTTTGCAATAAACAAAGGATTACCAATTTTTGTTACAGAATGGGGAGTTGGAGAATCTGATGGAAATGGTGTTTTCGATAAAGAAAAAACTGATAAATGGCTTAACTGGCTAGAGAATAAAAAACTGAGCTGGGCAATTTGGAATGTCACAGACAAAAAAGAAACCACGGCAATATTAAAACCCGGAGCATCCGTAAAAGGAAATTGGACAGATGCAGATTTAACTCTATGTGGTCAGTATGTGAGGAAAGTTTTAAGGGAAGCAAAAAAGTAAATTTTATTTCATTTAAAATGCGAATACAGTTTTTATCGGTTTAGAGAAAATACAAATATTTATCTTTGCGCTCAAATATTAAAAATTATATGAAATTATCTTCAATAGCACAAACATTAGAAGGGTCAGAAATTATAAAAATTGCGGGTGAGGTAAATGAAATGAAAGCAAAAGGGATAGCGATTGCCAATTTAACCATTGGCGATTTTGACCCTAACCTTTTTCCTATCCCACAAGAACTGCAAGATTATATTATTGAAGCTTATGAAGATCATCAAACCAATTACCCAACTGGTGATGGTGTTTTGGCATTAAGACAACACGTCGCCAAATTTGTGAATCATAGACAAGGTTTAATTTATAATGAAAAAACAGAGATCTTAATTTCAGGAGGTTCTCGCCCTTTAATTTACGCTACTTATTTAGCTTTGATTGATGCAGGAGATAAAGTGATTTATCCAGCTCCATCTTGGAACAATAACCATTATGTTCATCTTTTAGGCGCTCATGGAATTGCAGTTCCAACTTTACCTGAAAACAATTTCATGCCTACGGCAGCAGATTTAAAACCTTTCATTAAAGGATCAACTTTATTGGCATTATGTTCTCCGCTCAATCCAACTGGCACCATGTTTTCTGCTGAAGGATTAAGGGAAATATGCGAAATGGTTTTAGAAGAAAACCAATCTCGCAAAGCCGATGAAAAGCCATTATACATTTTATATGATCAAATTTATTCTCAATTAACTTTCGGTAACCACAAACATATTGATCCAGTAACATTACTTCCTGAATTAAGAGATTATACTATTTTCATCGATGGCAGTTCAAAGTGCTTTGCCGCAACAGGTGTACGTGTAGGTTGGGGATTTGGTCCTGCAAATGTAATTAGTAAGATGAAAGCTATTGTTGGCCACATGGGGGCATGGGCGCCAAAAGCAGAGCAAGTAGCAAGTGCTAAGTTTTTAGAAAACACCAAAGCTGTAGATACATTTTTAAATAATTTCAAAAAAGAAGTTAAACACAGTTTAGACACGCTTTATGATAGCATTATCGATTTAAAAAACGAAGGGTTTGCTGTAGACGCAATCGAACCAATGGGTGCAATTTACCTCACCATAAAACTAGATTACGTAGGTAAAACCACTCTAGATGGAGAAGTTTTAGACACATCAGCAAAACTGAATTTCTACATCATCCAAAACGCAAACATGGCTTTAGTGCCTTTTTCAGCCTTTGGTACCGAGGATTTATGTTGGTACAGAGCATCAGTTGGAGCTTGTTCTGCAAAAGAGATTAAAAGTAAAATTCCTCAATTGAAAAAGGTTTTATCAAGTTTGAAATAATAATAATTATAGACAGCCTTGGTTTTAAATTAAAAATATAATAAACATCCTTAATTTAATAGTTTAAGGATGTTTTTGTTTTTTAAATGCCTGTTTACTGTAATACTGCCAGCTACATAGCCTAAGGCAATAGCCAAAGGGTAATCCCCTGCCCAATGCACTTTATTAT
>JACMNZ010000058.1 GCA_014378285.1 Pseudopedobacter sp. | reverse complement strand
TTTTTTTAAATCTATTTTTTACCACTCCAAGCCCTAAACATCCAGCTGGTTTTCTCTTTAAATCTTAAAAATGCAATCACCATATCTGCCGTTCCTTCATCATTTGCATTTTCACTGGCATTAGCAATTACTTCTCTTTCTATTTCTATCAATTTTTTGAAATCCTCTAAAATGGCTTCTACCATTTCTACTTCTGATAATCCCTCGGTTTTAATTTCTTTGAGGTCTGCAATTTCGATATATTCTTTAAAAGTACTCACCGGAGATTTTCCCAATGTTAAAACTCTTTCAGCCAATTCATCAATGGTAATTTGTGCATTGTTATATAATTCTTCAAATTTAACATGTAGTTCAAAAAACTGACGTCCACGAATATTCCAGTGGCAACCCCTTACTTTTTGATAATGTATTTGATAGTTGGCTAATAAAATATTTAAATGATCTACTAATTCTAATACTGGTTTATTTTCTAATCCTATTTTATTTGTTCCCATTTTGTATGTTTTTATTATATCTGTTTAACCAAAAAGCAAGCCATTTGTTTAAGAAATCCTTCTTACTACCAAATTATAATTTTCTATTTTAGATATAATGATATCTGTACCGTTTTCGATATAACCATCATCAGAAATAGCATCAAACCATTCTCCGTCCACATCTATTCTACCAGATGGACGCAAATCTGTTTTCGCAAAACCTCGTTTTCCCAATAATTCTATCCTTGGTTTTTTAACTTGATAACCTTGGTTAGATCGCTGCTCATCATTTAAAACCAATCTTTGGAAGGCACCAGATCTTAATATGTTACCTCCAAAAATAACCGATAGAGCTATTGCAGCAATCATCGATATGAAGACAATTAAAAAAGATTGGGTAATACGTTCGCTTCCGCTGATGCTTAGGTTAAAAAAGTCATTAAGAATTAAGCTCATGGCTAAGCCAACAACAATAAATATAATCCCTAAAATACCAAATATGCCAAACCCAGGAATCAGAAATATTTCTAATACCAATAATACAATTCCCCCAACAAACAATAAAATTTCCCAGTTTGCTGCCAACCCTTCTATATAAAGCGGTGCAAAAAATAAAAGTGAAGCAACCACCGCAACCAACAAAGCAAACCCAATTCCCGGCGACTGTAACTCGAAATAAATCCCTCCAATAATAAAAATTATCAAAACGCTGCTTACCGCTGGGTTAGTTAAAAATCCAATAATAAAATCAGTTATGGTTGGTTGGTATTCTGTTTTTTGAAAATCAGAAATCCCTTCTTTGGCTAAAACATCACTTATAGAAGATGCTTCACCATTGCAAAAACCATTGGCAATAGCTTCATTGGTGGTAAATGTTAAAACTTTTCCTTTTTCACTTATGCCTTTAACTTCAACATCAGGATCAACAAAGGCTTCAGCAATTTTAGGATTCCTTCCTTTTGCTTCGGCGGTTGTTCGCATTAAACCACGCATATAAGATTGATATTTTTCGGGCAAAACTTCGCCATTTCCATTTACAACGCTTGCCGCACCAATACTTGCGCCACGAACCATATAAATTTTATCACAAGCAATAGAAATTAAAGCTCCTGCAGATGCTGCGTTATTGTCAATAAAAACAATCGTTTTTAATTTGCTGTTTAAAATTTTAGTTCGGATAGAATCCGCATAATCCAACATACCTCCATAAGTATTCATATCGATAACCATTACAGTTGCGCCGTTCTGCTTTGCTGCTTCAAAAGCCTTTTTAGTAGCTCGCCAAGCTGCCGGATTTATTTCTTGTTTTAAATTTAACTGATAAACCTTAGTTTGCGCTATAATTTTTGTGCTGTAAAAGCATATCATTAAAAACAAAACCCCATTAAATATTTTTTTCATAATTTCTACACCAAAAAGATGATTTCCTCTAAATATACTGCAAAGCATTTATACTCTACCAAAGCAAATCAAATTATTTGGAAAATCATTTTAGATGATGCCACCGAAACAATGGCTTGGGAAAGTAGAACAAATGATAAAAAAGTTTTTTTTAACGTTTACGATTTTAAAGATGATAAATATCTAATACAGGATTTTTATTTGGAGGAAGATTGGCTTCTAAATATCCATACTGTAAAAAATAAAGTACTTTATTTAACAGGTTTTGAAAGTGAGTTTTCACCGGTACAAAAAGGAATAATTGCTCTTGATTTAAAATCGAAGAAAATGGTGTGGCAAAATTTTAGCTTAACTCTTCACCAATTTACCCAACAAGGGTTAATTGTTTTTGATCCAAGAGTTAATCCCAGAAAATATAAACTGTTAAATTCTAACAACGGCGAAATAATAAAAGCTGTTATTATGGAAGAATTATACCTCTTAAAATTGTTAAAAAACAAGATTTTTTTGCCGAAAATTATTGATGAAAATGCAGATTGGCAAACTAAACATCAATTGATTTACAAAGATTTAGAGATTTTATCTGGTTATAAACCACAAGGAAAACATTTTGACCAATACATCCTTGTAAAAAAAAACGATGAAGTTTTATTTGAAGACATCATTAACCAAGGTATAACAAAGAAGAGTTTTGATACGTTCTTTCTTTGGCAAAGCAAACTGATTTTTATTAAAAACAAATCAGAAATTGTGAGTTATTTAGTATAATTGCAAAATTTTTAAAATGAATAATAATCATTTCATGAATTATAAAAACTTCCTATTTTTTGTGTTTTTTTTCTCGATAATTTCCGTAAAAGCCAATTCTTTGAGGGATTCTATTGGTGTAGAAAATCTAAATGGCAAAAAATTGATTTTACATAAGGTAGAACCTAAACAATCTTATTACGCTATTGGCAGAAGATATAGCATAAGCCCTCAGGTTATTATGGAATATAATAAAAACGTGATTTTGCAACCTTCAGAAATAATCAAAGTACCAACACAAATTCCTTATAATAACCCTCCAACAACTTTTACTTCTGCTCCTGCTAAAAAAGACCGAGAGATAAATAAATCTAAAGAAATTACACATAAAGTTGCTCCCGGAGAAACGCTATATAGTATTGCTAGCAAATACAATATGCGAGTGGACGATCTTAAACTCTTAAATGATTTAAAAACTAGTGGTTTAACCGTTGGTCAAAAATTGAAAGTAATCTCTAACGAAAAGGTTAGTTTAACACAAGAAGTAGAAATTAATGATAAAGGAAAACCACAAGTTGTTGCAGAGAAAAAGCCAGAATATAAACCTGCAAATCCTAATAAAATAAAATATTTGGATAGTACTGATTCACAGGGTAGTATAGAGATTCCAAAAAATCGTTATGGTATTACTGCAATGAACGATAAGGGTTTGGCAGTTTGGATTGATGATAATAATTTAGATGCTACAAAAAGCTATGCTTTACACCGAACCGCTCCCGTTGGCACCGTTATTAAAATAACAAATCCTATGACAAGCCGTAGCGTTTTTGCCAAGGTTGTTGGTAGGTTTACAGAAAACGAGACTACAAAAGATGTGATTATTGTAGTTACAAAAGCTACCGCAGATGCTATTGGTGCTTTAGATAAAAGATTTTTGGTTAACATAACCTTCGGCGTACCGAATGAGAATTAATAAACCTTATGTATTAGGAGTTGCAGGCGGAAGTGGTTCTGGAAAAACTTTTTTTTTAAATTGTTTTTTAAATCATTTTTCTTCAGATGAAATTTGCTTAGTTTCTCAAGACGATTATTACATTCAAATGGGAGAAATGACTATGGAAGAAAACCGTCTTCATAATTTCGATCTCCCAACTTGTATAGAAGTTAATCAGTTTGAAAACGATGTTTTTGATTTATTAAATAATAAAACGGTTTTAAAAAAAGAGTACACTTTTAACAATCCAAATGCAATCCCAAAAATATTAGAAATAAAACCCGCTCCTATTTTAATATTAGAGGGCTTGTTTATTTATCATTATGAAAAAATAGATGCCATTTTTGACGGTCGTATTTTTATTGATGCTGCCGCAGAGATTGCTTTAGAGCGTAGGTTAAAAAGAGATTTACTAGAAAGGGGTTATTCTGAGGACGATGTAATGTATAAATGGCAAAACCACGTTATTCCAGCTTATAATGAGTATTTATTACCGCATAGAAATAGATGCGATAACATCATAGAAAACTCTACTAATGAGTTAAGACACATTTTAGATATTACCGATAAGATTTCTAAGGATTTGAAAGTGAAACTTAGCTTATAAAATATTATACAATTCCTCAGAATAAAAATTTCATCTCCAAAAAAAGAATGTGTATATTTAACCCGATATTTTTAAAATCTAATCTCTAAAAAGATTTTAAATTAATAATCATAAAAATAAAATTAATAATCATAAACCACCTAGGTTTATTAAATTAAAAGGCTTACTGCCAAAGGTTTTAGCTTCCTTTAAAAGCTCTAAAATTTCCAAAATGATTAATAATATTGTAGAAACTTTTGATTACAACACTTCTAGAGAAAAGCTTATTTTAGCAGAATATGGTAGAAATGTTCAAAATATGGTGGAGTACATTGTGGCTTTACCTACCAAAGAAGAACGTAATAGATACGCCCAAGTAGTAATTGATATGATGGGGTTTTTAAATCCACATTTAAGGGATGTGCCAGATTTTAAGCATAAA
>JACMNZ010000371.1 GCA_014378285.1 Pseudopedobacter sp. | reverse complement strand
TCCATAAACATCAATTCCGCTTACTATTGCAGCTTCCCTTGCGTTTTGTTTAGGCAAGATAAATCCTTTAAATTTATCTTTTTTTGCTTGGATAGAAATTGGAAGTGCACCTCTTAAAGCTTGCACTTGTCCGTCTAAAGACAGCTCTCCCATAATCAAATAATCGCCAATTTCATCACTTGGAATTTGCCCAGAATCTGCCAAAATACCGGTTGCTATACTTAAATCATAAGCCGAACCTTCTTTTCTAATATCGGCTGGAGCCATATTTACCACAATTTTCATGCGTGGCATACGCAACCCGTTGTTGGTTAAAGCGCTTTCAATGCGAAGCATACTTTCTTTAACAGCGTTATCTGGTAGCCCAACAATAAAATATTTTGAGATACCTTTAGATATATCTACCTCAATGATGATTGGTATGGCTTCTACGCCGTAAACAGCACTTCCAAATATTTTTACTGGCATATAGATTTACAATTTATTAACAACATGATTGATAGGTAAATCTAATTTTATTTTTCGTTTTCTCAATTTATCCTTTCTAAAAACAGATTATGAATGCAGATTAAACTGGTTTTGGGATAGCTGTAGGAATAAATTTTGGAGCTTCTCTCTTTTTTGTAGCTTGCTCAAAAGCATAAGCGATTTTTATTAATTCTGCTTCCTGATAAGCACTTGCGATAAATGAAATTCCTATTGGTAATTGATGTAACATTCCCATTGGTAATGTGATGTGAGGATAACCAGCAGTGGCAGCAGGGCCAGAAAAAGAAAAACCAGTGCCATAATCGCCATTGATGTTATCTATACAAGCAGCTGGCCCATTAGAAATTCCGCAGACAGCATCCAATTGATTCTCTTTTAGAGCAGAGTTTATGATTTTTCTGGTACTGGTAGATGCAATTAAAGCATCTTTATAAGCTTTAGAATTCAAATCTCCCTTTGCTTCGCTACTTACTAAAGTTTCCTGTTTAAAGTAAGGCATTGCTATTTTTTCATTGGCTTTATTAAAAGCAATTACATCTGCCAGGGTTTTTACTTTTGCATTGGCGGTTGATAGGTATTTATTTAAACCATCCTTAAACTCATATTGTAAAACATCAAATTCGCCATTATCATTAGCCTCATTAATTTTCTTAATCAAATCTATCTCTACAATTATTGCTCCTTTATCTTTTATTGTTTTGATGGCCTCTTTAAAAATGTTGACTACTTCTTGATTTCCTCGTTTAAGAAAAGATTTTTCTACACCAATTCTCTTTCCTTTTAAACCTTCAAGAGACAAGCCTAAAGTGTAATCTGATTTTGCTTTTCCTTTACTTTCTAAAGTTACAGGGTCTTGAGTGTCTATCTCTGCTAAAACGCCTAAGAAAATAGCGGCATCTTTAACGGTACGCCCCATTGGCCCCGCAGTATCTTGCGTTGCCGAAATTGGGATAATTCCAGACCTACTCAATAAGCCTACCGTAGGTTTTATTCCTACTAATCCGTTCATGGAAGATGGTGAGGTAATTGAACCGTCTGTTTCTGTACCGACACCTATTGCACAAAAATTTGCGGCAACCGCAGCACCTGTTCCGGCACTAGATCCTGATGGGTTTCTATCTAAGATATAAGGCATTCTGGTTTGTCCGCCACGGCTGCTCCATCCGCTTGTAGATTTTGAGGATTTAAAATTTGCCCATTCGCTTAAATTAGTTTTACCTAATAAAACCGCTCCGGCATTTCTTAATTGTTGCACTATAAAAGCATCTTTTGTTGCTATGTTTCCTATCATTGCAGTTGCACCGGCGGTTGTCATCATTTTATCTGCAGTATCAATATTGTCTTTTATTAGCACCGGGATTCCATGCATTTTACCACGAATTTTGCCGTTTTTACGCTCGTTATCCATTTGCTCGGCAATATTTATGGCATCTGGATTAAGCTCAATTATCGCATTTAATGCAGGTCCTTGTTTATCCATTTGGGCAATCCTATTCAAATACATTTCTGTAATAGCTTTGGAAGATAACTGACCGTTTGCCATTTTTTCTTGTAGTTGATCAATTGTAATTTCATTAAGTTCGAAGTCATCTACAAATCCTTCATCAAATATTGGTTTAACTTTTTCCTTCGCCTGCAATTGAAATGAGGTTGACGCTAAAGCGGTACTGGCTGCCGCAGCAACAGAAGTACTAATTAAAAATTTTCTTCTATCCATAATATCCGAATTAAAATTTTGACATAATAAATTTCAATTTAAGTATTTTATAATATTTGGCGAATCATAAATGCAAAAAGCCCGAAAAATTTCGGGCTCTTTAATGTTTTAAGACAATTTGGAAATTAAAATTTTAAGTTTTTAACAACTTTTGGGTCTGCAATGTAATCAGTCATGATTTTCATTGATTCATCTTGCATAAAATCAAAATTATCTGCTTTAGGAGGTTTAGTTTCGTCTTTTACCAAAAGCGGCAATCCTCTCAATTTCCTTAAGTCGTTATCACGTTTTAAGTTTTTATCTTCTTGTTCGTCACGTTGTTTTTTTAAGGCAACCTCATTTAAGGGTAATGAAGTTTCTGTATCTCTTTTCTTAAATTCTTGTATGTCTTGCAACAAATACTCATAGTCTTTACTGGTTTTCATCCTTTGATTATGAAATAAATTCAATTCGGTGATCGTAGGTTTTAAATCACCTAATTTGGTATAATCACTACTCTTGATCGTATCAAAAGGCAAAGCAGAAGGTTCTGAACTTTCGCCGTATTTATCTGCGGGGAAAATAGTTGGAAATAAAATATCTGGTATTACCCCTTTATGTTGAGTTGAATTACCGTCAATACGATAAAATTTACCCATTGTTAGGTTAATCTGATCGTTTTTATCTGCAAACTTAGAATCAATTCTTTTCATGGTAATAGCCGATTGAACTGTGCCTTTTCCGTAAGTAGTGTTACCAATAATTATACCTCTTCCATAATCTTGAATTGCACCAGCAAAAATCTCTGATGCAGATGCACTAAACCGATCCGTCATGATGGCTAATGGCCCTGTCCAAATTATAGATGGATCTTCATCTCTGTCTACCTCTACTTTTCCCCTATAGTCTTTAACTTGTACAACTGGTCCTTTCGCTATAAATAAACCTGTTAAATCAATAGCTTCGGTTAATGAACCACCACCGTTACCACGTAAATCGATAATTACACCATCAACGTTTTCTTTTTTTAAAGAGTCTAAAATCAATTTTACATCTCTTGTGGTAGATTTGTAATTAGGGTCTCCTGCTTGCATTGCAGCCCAATCTGCATAAAAAGCAGGAATTTCTATAATGCCATAATTATAAGTCTTACCATCTTTTACAACCGATTTTATCTTTTTTTGTACAGATTGATCCTCTAAAATTATTTTATCGCGAACGATAGATACCAACTTTGGAGTAGCAGATAAATCTTGATTTTTAGATAAGATTTTTAACCTTACAGTAGTACCTTTTTTTCCTCTGATCAATTCAATAGCGTTATCTATTCTCCAACCCACTATATCAACAAATTCTTCTGTTCCTTGGGCAACACCAATAATCTTATCGTCAATTTTTAACTGCTTAATTTTATCTGCTGGCCCACCTGGAACCACACTTTTTATAGTGACAAATTCATTTTCTGAAGCTAATGTTGCGCCAATACCTTCTAAAGATCTTGCCATATCAATTGTGAAATTAGCTGCATTTGCTGGATTGAAGTAACTGGTATGAGGATCAATAGCACTTGTAAACGCTGTCATTATCACTTGGAAAGCATCTTGATTATTGATTTTTTTAGATTGTGATAATAAGTTATCGTACCTTTTTTTAAGTGTTGTATTAATCAATGAATCTTTTTGTTTTGAAAGTTTTAGATTCAAAACATCATACTTCACTTTCTTTCCCCAAGATTGGTTGCTTTCTTCAATGTTTTTAAAGTAGCCAAGTTTTTCTCGATCATACACATAAGAATCGTTCTTTGTGTAATCGAAATTCTTTTGTAGCTCTTTTAAAGAAAATGCCATTCTTTCATTGTATCGTTTTTGATAAACATTAAACATGTAGAATGCGGCTGTTAAATCCCCATTTTTCATGTCGTCATCAAATGTTTTACGATATTGTTCAAAGTCCTGAACGTCAGAAGCTAAAAAATAGCTTTTATTTCCATCTAATCCTTTTAGATAATTATCAAAAATAATCGACCCTATAGAATCATTCAAACTTAATTTTTTATAGCCAAGATTAGTTACTAAATCTGCAATTTCTTTGGTAACTTGAGACTGACGAGGATCTGGTTTTAGATTATTAGAACCCGGAACATCTATTCCTACAACTCTAGGCGCTGCAGAACATGCAATTGTAGCTGCTATAAATAATCCTAAAAAAACTTTTTTTAACATAATCTTGAATTTTTCAAACTCTATACTCACGGTTTAAGTAACGTTAATTGTATGCAAATAATACTCCAAAAAATAAAAAAAGACAGTAAAATACTGTCTTTTGATGTAACAAGTTTAACTATAAAAAAGATTTAATCAAATGAATATATTTTTTTATAATTAAACTTACCAAAACTTAACAAACCCTATTTGATAGTGAAAGTTTTTAGTGACAATACATATCTTCCTAAAATCCTTTGATGATAAAAAATTATCTAAAAAAATTAATACCCAAACAGTTACTGTATTTTATTTTTGATATTAAAAACAAGGGAAAGTCTACAGAATATATTTTTACAGAAATTTATGATAAAGGTTATTGGGGCAAAGCCAAGGATGGGAAAAAATACTATTCGGGAACGGGAACTTCTGATGCCAAAACCAATTTGTATGTCAATTTTTTAATCGATTTTATTAAAGAAAGTAACATCAAAACTGTTTTTGAAATTGGTTGCGGGGACTTTACAATTATGAAAAAAGTGCTTGATGAAACAAATTCAAATTATGTTGGAGCTGATGTTGTCAAAAAATTAATAGTTGATTTGAAAGAACAAAATCAAAAAGAAACCACTCAATTTATTTGTATGGATGCCATAAAAGATGAATTGCCAAATGGAGAATTATGTGTTATCAGACAGGTTTTACAACATTTAAATAATCATCAAATTTCGCTGATCCTAGAAAAAACAAAGAAATTTAAATACGTCATCATTACAGAACATCTACCTTTAAATCCTATAATTAAAAATGGTGATAAAAACATGGGAGGTTATATTAGGCTTCAAAATAAAAAAACATCTGGAGTTTATTTAACAGAAAACCCATTTAATTTAGCTACAAAAACAGTTTTAAGCTATCAAAGTGATGATATTGGTTTTGAAGGAAAAATAATTCCTGCAATAATGAGAACTAGTTTAATTAAAAATTAGATAGCTGGGTAAATAAAAAAAGAAACAATAACTGCTTTTCATCATCAATTTCAAAGTCGAAAACTTGATGTTTAATGAGTTTTTTTTTATCGCAGAACAGCCCCATTCTAATTTTAGCTTATAATTAAAGTCTATTTTCCCCGTTCGAGAATCTTTTATGAAATTTGCTTATAAACTTTTTAAAATCGCAATTGGCCCCCTACCATCTGTATAATTCAAATCAACCAATATTTGCGAAATTACCTTGTTGTTTTCAGGATTATCAATAAAATTTCTTACTAACATATTATTTAAATCATTAGAATTGCAGCTTTTCGAAATTTAATAATCATTATCTAAAAACGTTATTTCCATTTTTTATAATAGAAGTTTTCATTTCTAAAATTTATAAATACAAGCTTCATAAGGTTTTAAAGCGTTGATCGAATTTGTATCCAAATAATTGGATAAAATCAATTCAGCATTATTTACATCAAAATCTATATCGTATTCAGCATCCACGGAAGTGAAATTTAACAACACCAAAAACAAATCATTTTCATCTTTTCTGCTATAAGAATAAACAGATTTATTTGTAGCATCCAAAAGTTGATAATCACCATAAATTAAGGTTTTATGCTTTTTCCGTAATTCGATCATAGTCTTAAAATAGCTTAAAATACTATCATTATCTTTTTCTTGGCTCTTAACATTTACTTCTTTAAAGTTCGGATTAACCTTTAGCCAAGGTTCTCCGTCCGTAAATCCAGCGTTATCGCTATCATCCCACTGAAAAGGCGTACGTCCGTTATCTCTTGCCGTGATTTTTTGTGCAGTTAAAAATCTTTGTATATCCCCGCCGTTACTGGCTAGATAATGGTGCATATTAATGCTCTCAATATCACGGTAATCATTAATATCGTCAAATTTGATGTTGGCCATTCCAATTTCATCACCATAATAAATAAATGGCGTTGCTCTCATGGTCAATAAAAAAGTATGCAGCATTTTAGCCGATAAACCCCTAAATTCTGGCTCATCATTTCCCCAACGCGTTAACATTCTTGGTTGATCGTGGTTACCTAAATAAATAGTTCCCCAACCTTTTTCAAAAGCTTTATCCCACTTGGTATAAACCTGTTTAAATTCTATCAAACTGTAACCGTCTGGATGCGGCTCTTTAAAACCATCGGGTGTAAACCCAATTCCCATTCCCTCAAAATGGTAAAGCATATCTAATTCTTTTCTATCCGGATTTACAAAAAGATGTACATCTTCAGTTTTTACACCAACACCTTCTGCAATACTTACCGAATTGTATTTGCTCAAAACTTCTTGGTTCATTTCCTTTAAATAATCATGCAGAAATGGCCCTTGCGCATAATAATCTCCAAAACTTCCATTGTATTTTGCTGGGATTGGAGGAAAAGAAACATCCTTAGAGATAAAAGGAACAACATCCATCCTAAAACCATCTACGCCTTTATCAAACCAAAAACTAAGAACGTTATACATTTCTTGACGAAGTTTTGGATTTTCCCAGTTCAAGTCTGGTTGTTTACGAGAAAAGTAGTGCAAATAATAAGCGTTGGATTGTTCATCATACATCCATGCGTCTCTGTTAATATCAAAAAAACTGAATCTTTCATTTGGTTTGCCATTTTCTGCAGGCCACCAATGGTAATAATCTCTGTAAGGATTTTCTCTGGATTTTCTAGATTCTTGAAACCAAAAATGTTCATCGCTGCTATGGTTTGGAACTAAATCTAAAATGAGTTTTAATTTTTTTTGATGCATCTGTTTAAGCAACTCATCAAAATCTGCCATAGACCCAAAATCAGTCATGATGCCTCTGTAATCAGAAATATCATAGCCATTATCATCATTTGGGGAAGTAAAAATTGGGTTTAGCCATACTGCATCAACACCCAAACTTTTAATATAACCCAGTTTAGAGATGATTCCCCGTAAATC
>JACMNZ010000057.1 GCA_014378285.1 Pseudopedobacter sp. | reverse complement strand
TAGTGGCTTCTGTGCACTATGCTATGAAAATGGATGAAGAAAAAGCCACAAATAGATTAATAAAAGCAATAGAAAATCCATATACAACAATTTTAGGCCACCCTACTGGGAGGTTATTGCTAAGCAGAAGTGGTTATCCCTTAGATTTTGAAAAAATTATTGATGCCTGTGCAGCAAATAAAGTAGTTATAGAAATTAATGCAAATCCTTTAAGGTTAGATTTAGATTGGCGCTGGCATAGATATGCTCTAGAAAAAGGCGTTTTACTATCTATCAATCCTGATGCACACCGTACAGAGGGTTTGTTGGATATGCAATATGGAATTAATGTTGCCCGTAAAGGTGGCTTAACTAAAATTGATTGTTTAAATGCTTTTAGTTTACAAGAGATAGAATCCTTATTCAACGCTAAAAAAGCATAGATTTTGAACACAGAAAGAATCAAAATACTGATTATCAGATTTAGCTCTATGGGAGATATTATTTACACCTCTCCTGTTATTAGATGTTTAAAAAAACAAGTTCCAAATGCCGAGATTCATTATTTAACAAAATCAAATTTTAAGTTTTTATTAGATTACAATCCATATATAGACAAACTCCACTTATTAAAACCCAAGTTAAAAGACACCATTAAAGAGCTTAAAGCTGAGAATTTTATTTATATAATTGATTTACACAATAGTTTAAGATCTACTCTAGTTAAAATCCAACTAGGCGTTAAGTCATCTACCTACAAAAAAGAAAGATTTAAAAAGTGGTTGGCATTAAAAGCTAGGATTAATTTAATTAAACCTGATCATTTAGTTGATCGTTACTTAAGGGCTGTTGAGTTTTTGGGGGTTAAAAACGATGGTAAACCTATAGATTATTTTTTGTCAGAAAATACACCTTCTCTTCAAGAAATCATCCCAAATCATTATCAAAAACCATATATCGCTTTTATTATTGGAGCAACCCATTTTACTAAAAGAATGCCAAATGAAAAGGTAATTTCTTTATGTAAAAAGATAGAATTACCTATAATTTTATTAGGTGGAGAAGATGTAAAACATAATGCACAGGTTATTTTTGAGGCATTACCAAATAAAATTATTAATTTAGTTGGACAAATAAGCTTAAACCAATCTGTAACGGTAGTAAAAAATGCAACACAGGTTATTGGTTTTGATACTGGTTTGACACATATCGCTGAAGCGTTTAATAAAAAACTGACAACAATTTGGGGGAGCACAGTTCCAGAATTATTGGGAGTACAACCTTATCAGGTTACAAACCATTATGAAGCTGGGGTTACACTTTCTTGTAGACCTTGTTCTAAATTTGGATTGTCTGTTTGCCCAAAAGGTCATTTTAAATGCATGAAAGATATTGATGAAGATTTAATTATCGATTTTATTGCCCATGAGTAAACAGCTACTTATAGTACGACATGCAAAATCCGACTGGAACGATGCATCACTATCAGATTTTAATCGTCCCTTAAATAATAGAGGTTTGAAAGATGCGCCAATTATCGGCGATAATCTTTTAAAAAATTCATATTATCCAGATTTAGTGATTTCTAGTCCAGCTTTAAGGGCTTTAAGTACTTGTAAAATTGTTTGTAAACAATTAGGAATTGATCAATCAAAAATTGAAACTAATTCTAATATGTATGAAGCAAGTTATCAACAACTATTAAAAATTATCAATGGTATTGATAACGACTTTGATAAAGTTGCCATATTTGGTCATAATAATGGTGTAACGGATTTAACGGTTTACTTAACAGATGCTGATATTTTTAATATACCTACAAGTGGCAGTGTCTTAATATCTTTTCCATTTGATGATTGGAAAATGGTAAGTAAAGGAACTGGGAAAATAGTCTTTTATGAATATCCTAAAAACTTAACGGAAGATTAGTTTAATCGGTATACTTTTCCCGGCAAAGAAACAATTACTGATTGCATTTCAAGATTTAATAATGCCATTGCCAACTTGCTTTGGGTTATATTCAATTTTAGTTGAAGATCATCTATAGCAATACTTTCATGTTCTTTAATCGTATCAACAATCATCTTATCTTCCGCACTTAAATTCAAAAGGAGCTCTGGTTCAATTCTCTTTTTTATCAATAAACCATCCAACCAGCCCATAATGTATTCTAAATCCTCAGATTTTGTAAGCAAATGAGCTCTGTTGGTTTTTATCAAAAAATTGCACCCGTCAGAAAACTCATCATCAACTCTGCCCGGAACCGCAAAAACATCACGGTTGTAAGAATTTGCGATTTCTGCAGTAATTAAAGCTCCTCCCCTTTGGGTTGCTTCAACAACAATAACTGCATCTGCCATTCCAGCAATAATTCTATTCCTTTTAGGGAAATTCTGTCTATCCGGATTGGTTTGTGAAGGAAATTCTGTTAATAAGCCACCATTGCCTAACATTTTCTCTGCCACAGGTCTGTGTAAAGCCGGATAAAGCCTATCCAAACCATGACCTAAAACACCAACTGTAGTAATATCAGAATTAAGGGCAGCTTTATGTGCCGCAATATCAATTCCGTAAGCCATACCACTGGCCACAATTAAACCATGATGTTTTAGTCCTTGTACTAATTTTTCACAAAAAAAACGACCATAATTTGTTGCATTCCTTGTACCCACAACTGCCACAATCTTTTGATTATTTAAATCGGCTTTACCTTTAAAATAAAGCATAGTGGGTGCATCAACACAATTTTTTAATCTCTTAGGATATTGTTTATCGAGATAAAAAAAACTTTGGATTTTGTATTTTTCAATAAATTTAATTTCCTCTTCGGCTCTGGCAAAAGCAGTATGATTAACTATAGATTCGGCAGTTTTATAACCAATACCTGGGATTTTTTCTAACGCTTTTTTTGATGAGGAAAAAACTTCTTCTGCGCTTCCACAATAACTAATGAGCGTTTTTGTAGTAATGTCCCCAATTCCTTTAACAAATGTAAGTGCAATTTCATGGAGCATTTTAGAAACAGATAAATTATTGTGCGGGAAAATAAACTACATATTTGGTCTCAAAAAACTCTTCTTCAAAGTAATCGGTTAAAGGGAAAAGCTTGATGTTTTTCATTTGAGAATCTTCTAATTCTTGTTGTAAATCACCTCCTTTTAAATATAAAACCCCATTTGGCAAATCAGCTTTGCTAACTTTTTTAAACTTACCTTTTATCCAAGGATAAAAATCTTTTAACTGGGTAACTGCTCTTGAAACAATGTAATCAAACTTTTCATCTACTTGTTCTGCTCGGCTATGTATCGCTCTCAAATTTTTCAATCCAATTGCTGATGAAACTTCGTTAACTACTTTTATTTTTTTACCGATAGAATCTACCAATAAGAATTGCGTCTCAGGAAATAAAATAGCTAAAGGAATACCTGGAAAACCTCCGCCTGTGCCCACATCTAAAACAGATTGATTTGGTAAAAACTCACAAACTTTTGCAATCCCTAAAGAATGTAGAATATGCCTTTCATAAAGTAAATCTATATCCTTTCTACTAATTACATTTATTTGGGAATTCCAATTTTGATAAAGCCCATAAAGTTGATCAAACTGTTTTATTTGGTTGGGACTTAATTTTGAAAAATACTTTTGGATTATACTAGAAGTCACTTGTTTCGCTTTTCAACCTTTTACTTAAAACGTTGGATAATAAATCTCTGCCTCTAAATAATTGCGCTTTAACGGTTCCTAAAGGCAAACTTAATTGTTCTGC
>JACMNZ010000370.1 GCA_014378285.1 Pseudopedobacter sp. | reverse complement strand
TGAAATCTCAGCCATTTTACTGGTTGATAATCAAATCTTACAAAGGGATAAGAGGGTGATTTGTCAGAAAGAGTGATTCTGCCATTTTCACCGTAACCCCACAAATTTTGATCCTTACCTACGCTAATATCACCGTTTTTCCAACTATAGGTTAAATAACCCCTTACATCACTATAATTTAATTTTTTTGCACTTGGATTAATATTTTGGGTTTGAACGACTCCTGTTTCCGGGGCAAAATTTTTCAGACGATCTATTCCTGTACCACTTTCTGTAATATCTCTAAAACTAGCTTGAAAGCTAAAGTGATTACTCATTTGTCCAAAGAAAGATAAACCATGTGATTCTTTAAAAAGGTTTTGGTTGGAGCTTTGTGTAGTTTCTAAAGTTAAGATTGGATCTATTCTAAGTAAAAATTCATCCTGCTTAACAGAGAGCATTCGAAATCTTTCATAATTATCTTTCTTTAAAATTGATAATGAAGGATTATTTGCTGTAGTGTCGAACTCAGAAAATTCTTTTTGATAAAAGCTTAGCTCTTTGTTTTCTTTAACACTCAAATTCGCGTATCGCAGCTGAGCCAATAATTTACTAATTTCTTTACGACTGACGGGCTGAATATAATCTGATAAGGTAATATTACCTTTTTGAGCTTGCCTACCAAGAAAACTAACCACTTCATGTTTGGGGCTTTCCCAAACTATTTGAGCAAAACTAAACTTGGATAAAAGAACAACTAAAAAAATTAGTGAAATTTTAATACGCATTCTCATCCCCTTTTATAATATTAACTATGGTTTGCAAAATAATCCAACAATCTAAACGAAATGTCCAACGATGAATATAATAAAGGTCGTAGTTTACTCTTGCTTGCATGTCATGCTTAGTGAATGTTTCTCCCCTACATCCATTTACCTGAGCCCAACCTGTGATACCGGGCTTAACTAAATGTCTTAATAAATAATGTTCAATTTCCTTTATGGATGATAAATTAAGTGGCGTTACATGTGGCCTTGGACCAACTATAGACATATTACCTAATAATACATTCCAAAACTGGGGAAACTCGTCTATATTGTATTTTCTTAAATACTTTCCTATTTGAGTCACTCTTGAATCATTTCTTACGGATTGTAAGAAATTACCTCTATCATCCACCTCAGGACTTCCATGTTTCATGGTTCTAAACTTGTAACATATGATGCGTTCGTTATTGATTCCCCATCGCTCTTGCAGAAAATATACTGGACCACTTGAAGTGAGTTTGATAAGTATCGCTACCATTGGGAATAGCCACCATCCCATTAAAATAAAAAAACTAATAGAGAACACAATATCAAAAACTCTTTTAATTAATTTATTGTAAAATCTATCTTGTGGTAGCGATCTCAGATTTATTACCGGCAATAAGCCAATAGTATCCATCTGGATATTGCTACTTGCATAAAAATAGAAATCAGGTATAATACGAACGCGTTTAGCATAATGCCCACAAACTTCCACACTATATCTAATCTCTTCATGTGCCGAATTAGGTAAAGCTATAATGACCTCATCTATTTCATAATTCTGGATTACATTAGGTAAATCATCCACTCTTCCTAAATAATTACATCCATTTAGTTTTTCCTGATGGTTATCCAAAAAACCTAAACATGAGTATCCGTAATACATGTGACTTTTAATGGTTTCATAAAAATTCATTGCAGCTGGTGTAGAGCCCACAAGCAATACTTTTTCTTGCAACTTTCCTTTGTGAATAAAACTATGAAGATATTTTCTTAAAATATATTTTGTGATGACAACAAAGAAAAAAAGAATAGAAAAATAAAAAAGCAAAAAGTAATTACTAAGCTGAATCTGATTTCTGAAAAAGAAAAGCAAAGAGGTTAAAAAGATGGCATGTAATAAAACAGTGAATAATATATAAACAATCTCTTCAGAAAATTTATTGGTTCTTAAATCACTATATAATTTACTGATGTTGGCGGAAACGTACCAAGAAGCAAGGGAGAGTAAAATAAAAATATAAAATATTCCCTTAAAGATTAATAAATCAAGACCAAAAAAAACTTGACCACACCATAAGCAAAATAAAATTATTGGCGCATCAATTATAGAACGTACATTCTGATAAATTACGTAAGGCTTAGTCATAGGCTATTTCTCATCAATAATTTATTCATCAAATTAATATACTGATTACTCACAAATTCCCAATTATATTTTTCGCCAAGACCATTATTTACATTCTTTCGCAGGCTTTCAACCAACGCTGGCGATTGTTCGATTTCATTCATTTTA
>JACMNZ010000369.1 GCA_014378285.1 Pseudopedobacter sp. | reverse complement strand
TGCATTTCGTTAGAAGTAGCGCTTGCAAAAATAGGATCGTGACTTTCAATCCTTGCTTCTATATTACATTTTTTATCATCAGAGCCACCTCTTCCTGCATTTTCATCGCTTAAATGAACTTCAATTCGGGTAACATGTGAATCAAATCTTTTTAGTTTCTCGTTAAATAAATCTTTGATATAAGAGGTAAAATCTTCTTTTCCATCAATGTGATTGTCGGTATTAACTTGTATCGTCATCATAATTTTAATATTTATAACTTTTGTTCAATTTACATACCATTTATTAGTATTGAATGTAAAATTTTAAACATCAAGTTTAAGAATCAATTAAAATTATAGGCACAAATGTTGTAAATAAGGAGTAGAAACTAAAAAAATGAAGTTAAAACAAATATTAGCCTTAATTTTTATATCCTCATTATTATTTATGTCCTGTTCTAAGGGCAGACACGAAGAGTTTGGAAGAAATTTAGCAAAGGCATTTAAAAGCAGAAAATACAAAAACTTTGATACTGAAGCCTACAATCTAGTTTTTAAAGCCGAATTAAAAAAATTAAAACCCGAATTGCATGACCCTATTTGGATTAGTAAAATTTATAATGAGGAAGATAATGAAAATGGGTTAATATTAATTGGGACATTTCTGATTAATGGTAAACTTGATAATCTGCATCAAAATTTATTAAATTCTAAGTATCATGGCCTAAATCCTGAATTTTTTCATGCTGATAAAATGACTGATTTATTGTATGTGGTGAAAACCAAGAAATTTAAAAATGTTGAAGAAAGCTATCCTTATTTAGCCCAATTAGAATTGTATTCTGCAGATGGTTTAATTAATTATGCAAATATTTTAAAATATGGTGCTGTTAATCCTAAAACGGTTTCAAATAGCTATTATGTAAGTGTAAAAAGACCAAAAATTATTGATGCCGAAAAGACGCTGGATCAAATTGATTTAACGAAATTTTTAGAGGACCTACAACCTAAAAACGGTTATTATCAAAGGCTTTCAAATCTTTTAATTAATGATGATAAACCTGATACTACCCAAAAGTTAAGTGCAGAGGATAAAGAAAAGATTTACTTATCAATGGAACGTTTGAGATGGCCAGTTAAAGAATACAAAGGAAAATACTTATTGGTAAATATTCCTGAATTTAGTTTACGTTTGATAGAAGATAATAAGACTAATTTACAGATGAAAGTTTGTGTTGGCGAAGCGGGTGGTCATGAAACTCCTATTTTAAGTGGCATGATTGATAGGATGCAAGTTAATCCAGTTTGGAACATACCTAAAAGCATCGCATCCACAGAAATCATTAGTAGTTTAAGAAATGATCCTTATTATTTAGAAGCAAAAAATATGGTAGCTTATAAGGCTGGACAGTTAGTAAACTCCCCAACTGTAGATTGGAATAATGCTGATGTTTCGGAGTACTCTTTTAAGCAAAATCCAGGTGCTGATAATTCTTTAGGACAAATAAAATTTATTTTCCAAAATCCTTATGCTATTTATTTACATGATACTCCAGCTCAAGCTATGTTTAAACAAGATATGAGAGCTGTAAGCCATGGTTGTGTAAGGGTTCAAGAACCTATGAAATTGCAAGAGTTTTTATTGAATGATAAAACAAAATCTGAAGAGATTGTAAAAGAAACGGAAGCTGCTTCAAAAGGTGCTGTAGTAGATGCTAGATGGGTAAAAATAAAAGATCCAATTCCTGTTTTTATCTCCTATTATACTGCTTGGACAGATGATAAAGGAAATTTGATTTCATCAAAAGATGTTTATGGATATGATAAATTATTATTGCCAAAATTTAAACCTTACATGGCTACATTATAATTTTGATTTGTATTTCATTTTAAGGTATAAAATTATGCTAGCTAATATTAAAGTGATAGCATTAGCAACCACAATAGGCATATCATTTTTCATATAGCCATAAATTAGCCATAAAAAAACTCCTGTGGTAAACATTAAATACATCGAAAGCGAAATGCCTTCGGTGTTTTTTGTTTTTATAATTTTTATGGCTTGAGGTAAAAAGGAGAAGGTAGTTCCAAAAGCAGCCAAAAGACCAATTAAAGTAATAAAATCCATTATTTTTTATTGAAATCTAAACGGATTGAGAACACATTGCTATAAAGCCCATCACTTTGATTCCCAATATCTGTTAGCGCATAATCAATTGAAAAGTTTTTGATTTTTATGCCAACCCCTAAATTAGGTTGTAAAACATAACTTTGTTTACCATCAAAATCGGTAGTTTTTTGGATGTTGCCCATTCCAGTTCTTAAGAAAACCACTTTTTTATAATTGCCTTCCAACCCTAAGGTAGGATCAACACTTACGGGGTCTGCAGAAAATAAAACGTTTCTTTGTCCATCAGTTGTGAAATTAAAATTGGCTTCAGCTATTAAACCTATATTTTTTGAAAGCGGGGTATCGAAGGCAGCGCCCAAAACAACTTTAGGCAAAGTAGTTTCAGTTGAATTTTTTGGAATATCGTTTCCGGTAGCCGTATAAATGCTAGAAAATTTATCAGGATTATAGCTCCAGGCATTAAAAGTTGTAGTAATATCTCGGCCTACGGCTGCAAATGTAAATTTGTTTAGTTTATATTGTGCGCCAACATCTAATCCAAAACCCCAAGATTTTCCATAATCCCCAACCTTTCTATGTATCACTTTTACATTAGCTCCATAGCTTAATCCATTTCCTCCTTCTTTTCTGCTTTTTGCGTTTCTTGCGTAGCTAAATAAAAAAGCATAATCTGCAGCAGAAAAGGATTTTACCCTATCATAATTTATATTTCCATCGGCATCAATTAATTCTGAAGTATCTGGAATATCATCAACACCAAACCTAATTAAAGATGCACTTACCACAGCTGTATTATCTGCAACAAAAGTTGCAAAACCAGCATAATCATATTTAGCGATCCCCGCAAAATACTCGGAGTGCATTAAACTAGCTTGAGTTTGCGATTTCATATTTACCAAACCAGCAGGATTCCAATAACCAGAAGTTACATCATTAGTTGATGATACAACCGAACCAGCCATCCCAAAAGCCCTAGACCCCACCCCAATTTGTAAAAACTCATTAGAATATTTTCTTGTTTGTGCAAAAATTAAAGACGGGATAATTAGAAATAAGCAGGTGGTAAAGTGTTTAATCATTAATTTAATTGTAAATCAATCAGTTCAAATATATGAAGAAATTCTCCTGATAATTTTGTTTTGTAAAGTATTAAACTTTTAGTTAAGTGGTATTCCTGTTCTTCAGTAAAAGGATTCTGCCACAGTCTCATACATATTCTTCTTAAAGCATATGTTATTTTTTCCGTGTTGCTATAATTGTATAAATATTTCTCCTTTTTAAAGATATCAAAAAAGTAAAAAAATCTATCCGTATCTTCAATCTGGTTTAAATTGATAAACTTTTTTAGTATTTGATCATCAACCTCATTAATTAATTTATAAAAGACCTCTACATCAATTAAATTTTCAGATAATAGTAAGTTATCTAAAAGTAACTCTAAACTTATGTGTCCTAAAAAAAACGGTTTAACCGGAGAGCCTAAGATGGAATCTTTAATCGATACTTTTATTTGATGTTGATGGTATAAAAAAAAAGAGGAATTATGAAATATTTTATCAACTTCTAAATGTCGTTTCCATCCAAATAGTAAAGATTTTATGTTCTCATCTTCACTAAAAAGATGGATATTTTTTTCGGGATGAATATTCCATGATTTATCTGCATTTTTAATTAAATCTGGCAAAACCATTCCCAAAACCTCGTAAGGATTGCCCCTGTTTCTATCGAAATAATAGTGTGATAAAAAATTCATAAGTATTTAACATTGCGCAATTACAATTTAAACGATACATTTCAAGTGAATTGATATATTTGCGTTCTTACAATATAGCACAATTTAAAAAAATAAATCACATGAATTTTGTTGAAGAATTACGTTGGAGAGGTTTACTACACGATATTATGCCAGGAACTGAGGAAGAACTTCTGAAAGGAATGGCAGCTGGATATATTGGTTTTGATCCCACTGCAGATTCTCTTCATGTTGGTAGTTTATTGCAAATATTCACTTTAGTTCGCTTTCAAAATGCTGGACATAAGCCTTTTGCTTTAGTTGGCGGTGCAACAGGA